>JAQTRN010000236.1 GCA_028711795.1 Dehalococcoidales bacterium
GCATCTTCGGCCAGGGTATGAAGGTGGTCTGTGAGATAGCCGTGATGGCCGCCGATAGCGGTCTAGTACGAGTCGATGAAGACGTCATCTCTATTGCCGGCACCGGCGCTGGCAGCGGCGGGCGGGGAGCTGATGTCGCTGTGGTGCTGAAACCGACCTATGCCCACCTGTTTTTTGAACTGGAAGTCAGGGAGATCCTCTGCAAACCCCGCAATCCGCGTCGTTTCTAGCTTCAGATAGCAGAAACCGACCGTCAAATGGTAGAATACGGAAATGAATAACAGGAGCAGCAGAATTGGCTGAGTATCTCATCGGCATTGGCATCGGCATTGGCATCGCGATTATCATCGGCGTAATCCGCACCATCTACCACCGGGCCCGGCCGCCAGTCTCTGTGTCCCCGAGACGAATGAACCTCAACACACAGCAGGGAAACATCAAGGCCACTGTCAATGTGCAAAACCGGAACGAGGATATACTGTTCAACGTCTGGGTAAAACTGGCAATACAGGATTGTCAGTTAAACCCGGGTGACATCAAGATAACTTCCAGCGGCGGTGACATTTTCTCACCGGCCCAAATATCCAGCCTGTTAATGGACTATGACCAGGTGGTGATGGAAGGCACTAACAGCCGTGGTCAGGAAGAGGCATTCTTTATTCTCCAGCGACTGGACCCTCTGGAGGACCGGTCCTTTACCGTCGAAATCTCGCCCGAAGCCTGTGCATCCGAGAGCGGAAATCCACGAATAATGCTGCAGCGGATATCCCATTCCAAAGTACCCCAGCAGTTGTTGAAACAGGCCGCCGCCGGGGCCTATAACATCGAATGGCCGCGGGGACTCCGGATTGACGGCGTACGGGTGCGGTTAGAGAGAAAGAGTGAAGGAGGTAAACCGGTTATCGAGATATGAAGATTATACGCTTTAGTACCGGCAATCAGGTCAAATATGGCATACTCAAGGGGAAATCAATTCAGGGACTGGCGGCTAAACCCTATCGCAATATCAAGCCGACCGGCGAAAACTACCAGCTAAACGAAGTTAAACTCCTGTCCCCCTGCCTGCCATCCAAGATAGTGGCGGTGGGGCTTAATTACCGCAAACACGCCGAAGAGGTCAAAGCCCCGTTACCCAAAGTCCCGCTCATTTTTCTGAAGCCCTCGACGGCGGTTATCGGTCCGGAGGACGATATTATCTATCCGCCATCATCCAACCGGGTGGACTATGAGGGCGAGCTGGGCGTGGTCATCAAGAAACCCGCCTGGCAGGTAACGGTCAAGGACTCTCTGGATTATGTCCTGGGCTTTACCTGTGTCAATGACGTCACCGCCCGCGATCACCAAAGTAGTGATGGGCAGTGGACGCGCGGCAAGGGCTTCAATACCTTCGCTCCCATCGGGCCCTGTATCGAGACGGAACTCGATCCGGGTAATGTTATCCTGGAAACGTACCTCAATGGTCAGATGAAACAGAGCACCAATACCAACGACCTTATCTTCCCGGTGCCGGAGCTGATCAGCTTCATCTCGCAGGTGATGACCCTTTTGCCCGGCGATGTCATCGCCACCGGCACTCCCAGCGGCATCGGTCCGATGAATCCCGGCGACACTGTCGAAATCAGGATAGGGCTCATTGGAACTTTACGGAACCGCGTCGTCAAGAGCCGCATATAAGACTGTTGACCCGGTAAGGCTAGAAACGATATCAACCTTGTCCCCACAATAGCTGACCCATAGTAAACATACGTGTGCAGCACGATAGAACGTCAGACTATGGATAAATGCATCGTGTTGCTGCACAAGCAGGTACTACGTAAATCCTACCATGATGGTTGACAGCCTACTCCGGAGAGTTTAAGCTTCGAATCAGAAAGCATACTGCTGGAGGGCGTAATGACGATGAACTATAACTTACCGCTAGATTTAACTGCATATGATATTAAGTATAAGAGGTTTTACGTAAAAACTTTGTATGATGGATATCCCAATTTCTTCCCTAAGAATGGTGATGATATTGACTTGCTTACCAACATAGGTGTAATCAAAACGAATGTTAGAAGTACTTACAGGATCGGTAAGGGCTTAAGGCCATGGTTTAAGGCACATCCTGGACTAAATGCAGGGACTCGGATTGTGTTCGAAAAATTAGGACAGGGGGTTATCCGTCTCCGTTGTACTAAAGAGGAATATTGAAAATAAGTAATAGCTCCTGCATAGCCGACAATGGATTTGAAAGAGGCACAGCGAAACGCTGTGCCTCTTTGTTTTATACTGTAGATAAGGGAACCAGGCAGGCTGAGGGCAAAGACCATGCGTCTTAATGAAGCTACCAGGTTTAATCTGGTTGTCCCGCCACCCTTCGATTTCCGGCTTACCGTGGCCAAGCCGGCCGGCTGGCACTGGTCCACACCGCAAGAGGTTTTTGAGAATGGCACGCTATGGAGCGGAGTATATCTCAGAGGCAAACCTGTCGGCCTCAAAATGTCCGCGGACCAGGAATCAGTGAACGTGGTGGCTTATTCGGCGTCAGACCTATCACGCGTCGAGGTAGACGAACTTAAGACGGTTATTAGCTCTGGCCTGGGAGCCGATGAAGATCTGATCAGCTTCTACGATTTCGCCCAGAATGACCCGATACTCGCTATCACGGTCAAGGACCTTCACGGCATGAGGATAGGCTGTCTTGATGACCTGTTCGGCAGGGTGATTCTGGCCATTCTTCTGCAGATGGCGCCGCTGGCAAGAAGTGAGCGGATGATGACCGCCGTCCTGGAAAACTACGGCACTAGAATTACTCTCGACGATAG
>JAQTRN010000237.1 GCA_028711795.1 Dehalococcoidales bacterium
TTATCAGTTCAGACGCTTCCTGTGGTGTTATGTTTTGGTAAAGGGTATTGGTCTGTGGGGTTGACTCCGCGCCATCGGTTAACTGCCCGGAGCACGAGGCCAATAACAAGGGCACCACCAGTAATGCTGTGAGTACTAAATATAGAACTTTCGACTTCACACTAGCCACAGTGACTCACCCCCTCACATAAAAGTCGTCCCCATATCACCGGATTGAATACATGGTAATTATACCATCTCTTCGGGGAGCATTAAACATCTGTAGTCATTCCAAAGATATTGCATGGTCTCAAAAGGAGACCCGAACCTGTACAATAAGTCTTCAATAATTATATGTCTCTTGAGTCCTGTCCAACTACGTGCTATTATTGGTGACTAATTAATCAAATAGACCGGGGGCTACTTTAAGCAGCCAGGCCGTGATATGAGATAAGCATCTGTACGGAACACAAGCGGATCCAAGGAGGAATACCGTGCCAGCTTCTGCGTTGAATGAAGTCTATGAACTCTGGGTGCTCCTGCGACGAGGCACGCATCAACTCTCCAAAATCAGGGACAGGGAACTGAGAAAATTTGGCCTTTCACCCATATCGGCTGGTGTTCTGGTGGCGATACAGGACATCGGTGATGATGCCACACCAGCGAAAATATCGCGACAAATCCTCAGGGAAGCCCATTCTATATCAGAGCTGGTCGATAGGATGGAGAAAAAGGGACTGGTGACAAAAGTCAGGGACCTCGAAAGGAAAAACTGGGTGAGAGTCTCCCTGACCGACCATGGACGCGAGGCCTATAAAAAGGCAATGAAATTTGATTCTTTGGTAGGAATAATTTCTTCGCTTTCGGCGACTGAACGCCGGCAACTGCGGTCCATTCTTATGAAACTGGTCCGGAAAGCCCTAACCGACCTTAACATAAAGGCAGACTGGCCATTACCGGAGAAACATGCCAGGGTACGCCGCGCCAAAGCGTCCGGCTAATCTGTTCTAAGGCTATATTACCTGTGCCCCAGGCAGAGGGCCATCCGTCACACGTACTCCTTACGGCTTCTTACTGCTCACATTTTCAGCAATGAACTTGCTGATTTCTGGAAGCGGTGTGCCCGGCCCGAACGTCTGGTCAACACCGGATTCCTTCAACCGGGCCACATCCCTTTCCGGGATAATACCGCCACCGATGAAGAGGATATCTTTATCGGTCTTCTCTTTGACCAGCTTGATCGTCCTGGGAAAGAGGGTCAGGTGAGCCCCCGAGAGACAGCTCAGACCGACCACATCGGCATCTTCCTGGATGGCGGCCTCAGCGATCTGCTCCGGTGTCAACCGTAATCCCAGGTAAATGACCTCCATACCGGCATCCCTCAGCCCCTGGGCGACCACTTTGGCCCCCCGGTCGTGCCCATCCAGACCGGGTTTAGCTATCAAAACACGAATCTTGTTACTCGGCATCGCTTGCTCTCTCCTTAAATACGCTTATATCATGTTCGGTTCCCGGTACTCGCCGAAGACGTCACGCAGGGCGTCACTGACTTCGCCAACCGTAGCGTAGGTCTTGACCGTATCGATTAACACCGGCATGATGTTTTCCTGGCTCTTTGCTACCGAACGCACTTTCTCCAGAGCCTGGTGCACACTCTTGTTGTCCCTCTCCCTCCTTAGGTTCCTTAACCTCTCTATCTGTCTCTGTTCGACGCTTTCATCAATCTGCAGCAGTTGGAAATTGAGCTTTTCCTCGGTGGTGAACTTGTTAACGCCGACCACCACCTGTTCACCGGAGTCAACGGCATTCTGGTAATTATAGGACGACCGCATGATCTCTTTCTGGATGTATCCTTTGTTGACGGCCTCCAGCGCCCCACCCATATCATCTATTTTAGCGATATATTCCCGTATACCCTCTTCGATCTTATTGGTCAGCCACTCGACATAGTAAGAGCCGCCCAGCGGGTCAGTGGTATCGGCCACGCCGCTTTCATGGGCGATGATTTGCTGAGTCCGGAGAGCTATCCGGACCGACTCCTCACTGGGTAAAGCCAGCGCCTCATCGTAAGAGGTGGTGCACAGTGATTGGCAACCACCTAGGACACAGGCCAGTGCCTCGATGGCTACCCGGATGATGTTATTGAGTGGCTGTTGGGCAGTCGAGGTGCAGCCGTCATTCTGGACATGGAACCGGAACATCATCGACCTGGGGTCTTTAGCGCCAAACCTATCTTTCATTATCCTGGCCCAGGTGCGGCGCATTGCCCGGAATTTGGCCGCTTCTTCAAAGAGATTCATCCCGCAGGCCATCATGAAGGTGAAACGCGGTGCGAAAGAGTCGACGGGCATCCCTTTATCCAGCATCGCTTTTACATAGGCGATACCATTGGCCAGAGTAAAGGCCGCTTCCTGGATAGCGGTCGACCCGGCCTCCCGCATGTGATAGCCACAGATACTGATCGAGTTCCAGCGCGGCAATTTTTCAGCACAATAACTGCAGAGGTCCGTCGTCAGGCGCATGGATGGCTGCGGACCAAAGATATAGGTGTTCCGGGAGATGTATTCTTTCAGGATATCATTCTGGACAGTACCCGCCAGTTGGCCCTGGCTCACGCCCCGCTTTTCAGCGGCGGCGATGTACATCGCCAGAATGATCGGGGCCGTGGCATTGATGGTCATCGAGGTACTGGCCTCAGCCAGGGGAATTCCGTTCCACAGTTCCTCCATGTCCTGCAGGGAGTCTATCGCCACGCCCACCCGGCCCACCTCCCCGGCCGCCATCGGATGGTCCGAGTCATAGCCAATCTG
>JAQTRN010000238.1 GCA_028711795.1 Dehalococcoidales bacterium
CTTGACCGACATGGACTGGTTGTTATTCTCGCACATCCAGAGAACCGGGAGCTTCCAGATGGAGGCGTGATTAAAGGCTTCATGTAGCGTTCCTCTGGTACCGGCACCGTCGCCGAAGAACATCATAACCACCTGCCCCTTACCGCGAAGCTGAGCGGCGATAGCCATTCCCGTGGCCAGCGGGAAGTGACCGCCCTGCATACCGCACCGGCCGAAGATGCCGACGCTGGGCTTGGAAATGTGAGTACCCCCATAGCCGCCATTGCTGCCGGTCGCCTTGCCGTAGAACTCGGCGATTATTTCTTTCAGGGGTACACCGCGGGCGACCCAGACATAGGCGCCGCGATGAGTATAGGTGACATAATCATCCGGTCGTAGTAACGCTACGGGCGCTATGATGGCGTCCTCACCGAGTCCGCTGTGCCAACCTGGTGGCATTTTGCCAGAGGCCGCGTTCTTGATCATCTGGTAGTCCAGGACCCTGTCCCGAATCATGTCACGATAGATACGAAGTAATGTCTCATTCGATATTGCCATATTTCCTCGCCTCCTTCTCGCTTATCGCATCCTGTTGCCCGGATAATGGTGATGGGCCCTGATTCATGGCTCCACGAGAACACGGAGCATTTTGTTGGTTGCCGGTTTCAATAATTTCTGGAAGACTTCCTGAATGTCCACCAATGGTACGATGTCCGAGATTACAGTCTCGACATTGGTTTTCTTCTGCCGGAGGAGTTCCACGGCTATCTCCCAATCGAAGGGGGTAGAGTCCCCGTTGGTGGTAAACTTGATTTCCGGTTGCATCATGTACCAGTCGAGCGGCTCGATGGTGATTGGCTCCTGGTAGACAGCCAGACAGGTGATCCGGCCGTTGCGGGCCACCAGTTGACACGCCTGGTTCAGTGTGTTCTTCGCCGCGGCGCATTCATAGACTATGTCCGGCCCCCGGCCGCCAGTCAGACGGACTATTTCCGAAATGAAATCTTCTTTCAGGGGGTTGAATACCCGGTCAGCGCCCAGTTCCGCGGCTTTGGCCGCCCGCACCGCGCTTATTTCGGAGACGTAAACAGCCCTGGCGCCAGCTTGTCTGACTCTTTGTATCATAAACAGGGCAATGGGGCCGGCGCCGATGAAGGCGACCGTGTCTGATATTTTGATATTCCCCAGGCGAACGGCGTGGATGCCAGCCACCAGTGGTTCGGTGCAGGTTGCGGCCGGGTCTGATATCTCATCGGGAACGCGGATCAGACTTGAAGCGGTAGCCAAGGTGTATTCAGCGTAGGCGCCCCGTCTGGCCGGCGCTGAGTACAGGGCACGAGGATTGATGCGCGGGGGTGGCTCCGGCGTTCCGGGGTGCTTGTAGAGCATCACCCGCTCTCCCGAAGAGAATCCCTTGACTCCCTCTCCTAATTGAACGATAGTCCCGCACCACTCGTGTCCCAGTACTGAGCCGGGAGATGTTATCCCGAAACTGTAGTTATGCAGATCAGTGCCGCAAATTCCGCAGTACCTGACCCGGCACAGGACTTCTCCCGGTCCCGGTTCCGGGGTAGGGATCTCTTCGATGGCGAAACGCCCCTTTTCCTTGAAGACAGCCGCTTTCATGTTTTACATGCTCCGTGGCGCTCGGGTTTAGTGATGGCTAGGGCTTTTGTCCGGGTCGGTTTTGTTGGTCTGTATTATAAGGAAAATAAGACCACTCGTCAATCTCTGGTTGGTCTATATTATGGAACGGATGGCCGGCCAGCGGATGCTAACTGCCTCTCAGTAGCATTCGGAGTGTCGCTTCGGACTCAGGTGGAGTTACGGCCAGAATGTGGTCTTCAGCTTCAAGGACGGTATCCATTCTGGGCACGATCGGGGCCTGGTTTGCCCGGATAATCAGACTTAAAGCGCATCCCTTCGGTAGCGTCAGGTCTTTCAGGGCTTTACCCGCCGCCGGTGATTCGGCCAGGATTCTTATCTCGACGATTTCCAGCCCCTGGTTCTTAAGAGTGAGCAGGTGGGTTAACGGGTGGGTGGGGACTTCTTCCTTGATATGCTCCAGAATGATATTGGTACTGCTTATCGTAACATCAATGCCCAGTTTCTTGAAGAGAGGCTCATTCCCCGGGTTCCGGATGCGCGCGATGGTCTTGGGCACATTGAATTTGTGTTTGGCGACCTGGCAGGCTACCAGGTTATCTTCGTCATCACCGGTGACGGCGATGAACATATCAGCCCGGGCGGTGCCTACTTCGGCCAGAGTGGCGGCCTCACAGCCGTCACCGCGAGCGCAGACACTACCCATCTCTGAGACGATGTTCTCGCAGACAGCAGGATTCTTTTCGATGGTCAGTACCTCGTGTCCTTCATCGATTAGAGCTTTAGTGAGATAATAACCGAGCCGGCCACCGCCAACGATTATGATATACATTTAGCTGTCCTGATGCTCCAGTTGTTCATCAGCATCTGCGCAAAGATAGTGGTTGGGCTGAAGGCGCCAAGTCCTAAACTACCAAATAGTTCCTGTCGCAATGGATCATAGATACGGCACATCGCCCGGGGCACATTGAAGATGTGTTTGGCGATCTGTGCGGCCATGATGTTGCGGTTGTCTCCCTGGGTAACGGCGACAAAGGCACCGGCTGTCTCGATACCGGCCTTTTTCAATGTCCTGTCGTCTAGTCCGTTACCGAGTAAGGCCTTACCGCCGAATCCCGATGGCAGCCGGCGGAAACTATAGGCGTCTATGTCCAGGACGGTGACCGAGTGTCCTTCGGCGTCCAATAACCCGGCCAGCCGG
>JAQTRN010000239.1 GCA_028711795.1 Dehalococcoidales bacterium
CTCTGGCTGAATAATACATATTGAACATCGCCAGGAATTTTTCAAAGTTTCCCGGTGTGTAAAGTAGCTTAAATAAAGAAGATGCCATCCATCACCTCTCCCGCGTAATCCGGGATAGTCAAACAGATAAAAGCGAAAGCCCTATATGGTGACGCACCAGGGCTCAGTCCAGCAAGAATCGGAAAACCAGAAAGACCGCCAGGGCGATTACCGCGCCGAAAAGTATTATCCTCAAAAGACAGCCACTGATGGACTTGAGGATAAGAATCAGGGCTAACACGCCGACGACAACTACCAGTGCTGTTGGTAGAAACTGCATCGTAAGCGCATCATAACAGGGCGGTCCTGGTGGGTCAATGACTGCCGGCTGATTGGTGAGATATGCAATCGACCGGACCCTATTTTGACTGCATATCGGCTGCCTTCAGGTCAACGGCATTGAAAGCTATTGAGACCATGGTATAGTAAGCAATAACCATGGTCAAATCGACCAGGTTCTTCGTCCCCAGTTGTTTGTGCACGGCATTAAACGTTTCATCTTTTGCGTGGTGAGTGCGTAGTAGCTCGAGGGCATACTTAACCACGCTGGCTTCTTCCGGCTGGAGTCCGGCTGGAGCTTTGCCATTCAGAACAGCCGCAATACTCGCCTCACTGACTCCGACTTTGCGGGCTAAATTCGCATGGCCTGCCCGTTCAATATCGCAGTCCATTTCGTGAGCCACTACCGTAGTCACCAGCTCTCGCAGGGTCTCCGGCAGCTTTGTCTGGAACCGGAGATAGGTGCCTACCGCCATAGCCCGGGCCGCTGCCTCAGGGCTACTCATCAATGCCTCAAAGGGACGTCCGATCTTGGTACTGCCGCGGCTCCTCGCCGCTTCGTCATAGATGTGGCGCTCGGATTCCGGTAAGTCCTCTCTTGATACGAATGGTAACCTGGCCAGCATTACCTCCTCTTATTTTGATACCCGGGTAACGGAATGACTCAATAGTACGCCCAAGACGGTCTGGTTGCAAGTTTTCCCCTTCACGCAGCCAGACGGACGATAGACGGTAGCGAAGGTGAAGTATAGAATATTAAGGTGATGGAAAGACTCATTATTGATCTGCGCGGCGAGGTATGATTTTTCAAACAGACGAGGTACCGAGATGAGTAGAGAAGAAGTGGCCACACTTGCCGGAGGCTGTTTCTGGTGTATGGAGGCTGTTTTCAAAGAAGTCAGGGGCGTACAGAGGGTGTTATCCGGATATACGGGAGGTAAAACGGCAAATCCCAGCTATGAAGAGGTTTGTAGTGACAGGACAGGACACGCGGAAGCCATCAATATCACGTTTTTCCCCGATATGATTACATACCGTGAAATTCTGGAGATCTTCTTCACTGTGCACAATCCGACCACTCTAAACAGGCAGGGAGGGGATGTCGGAACACAGTACCGCTCGATGATTTTCTATCACAATGAGGCACAGAAAATCATCGCGGAACAGGTTGTCAAAGAATTGAATGATGCCCATATTTGGGATGCTCCCATTGTCACCGAGATTAAGTCATACACGAGATTCTATAGCGCTGAGGAGTACCACCGCGACTATTTCCGGCGTAATCCCAAACAGGTCTACTGTCAGGCCGTAATTGCCCCTAAAGTAGCTGACTTCCGCAAGAAATGGGAACACAAACTGAAGGTGTAGTCTCTTCTCGATGTTATCCCGTATCTAATGTAGCGGCTATCCCGATGCTGAACTGTTTTCGCCTGAGTGTGTACCGCCAGACCGTCATGGGCAAGGCATTGATTCTACCCGGTCCAATATGTTCTGGACGAACTCTGGGATGTATACTAGATATTTGAATGAACGAAAGAGGGGAGCCTTGAAGTAGATGAAGAAGGTGTTTGGCCTGTTAACACTCCTGATAATCCTTCTTGGTTTAGCCGGTGGTGTCATGGCCTGCAGCGAATCCAGCCCACCGCCATCGAGTACCGATGAAAATAGCGTCCGGGCTTATGCGGACCCGGCAACCGAGACTACTTTGCAGGGACTTAGTGAAAGCAACCTGGCGAAATACATCCAGTATGGTAATGCCGAATTCAAAGCTGCGGTGACCCAGGAGACATTTGTCGCTATGGCAGCTCAGGTCAATAGTCAGCTGGGTGCTTACGAATCCAAGGAGTTTCTGAGGACTGAGGAGCAGCCGGGCTATACCATCGTCCACTACACGGCAAAATTTGCCAGAGGAGAAGTCGGCGTCCGGATGGTGTTCGATAAGGACCAACTTGTCGCCGGTCAGTGGTTTGAGTAACCATAAAGGGATCGGATACGGATGCCGCTAAATATTGAGGCAACATGCTTCAGCAGATGATCGTATTCTTCACGGCAGCGTTTGATTTTCCAGGGCTCAGTTGGACACTGGCTCTGCTAGCTATCGCTATCGGTATCGTATTTGGCGCTGTCTGGTTGACTCCTTACTGGCCACCAATAGTCAAGAGGCGCGGCCTTTGGATAGTGGGTGCCGTAAGCGCTTTCCTCACCTGGACAGCCATCGCCTTTATTCAGATCCCACTCCAGAGTTTGACCGGGCAGGTCCTCCTTCATTTCTGGGACCAGAGGACACTGACGCAGTGGCTACTTATTGCTGGCATACCACAGATTCTTCTCAGTGGTCTTATCCAGGAGGGCGCAAAACTGGTCCCGGTTGTCTTTTACTGGTGGCGTAGTCGCTGGAGTTTTACTCCCAGTTTCGGGCTAATTGCCGGAGCGGTATCCGGGGCAGGATTCGGAGTGTTCG
>JAQTRN010000240.1 GCA_028711795.1 Dehalococcoidales bacterium
TTATGCTTGGAATGTCCCGAATATGCAAATAATGGATGTCTCTACCGGATTGGCTGCCACCATGTCCAGCCTCGAACTAGTCACCAAAAATCTCTTAGACATGAACGGCAATCTGGTTAAAATAGCCGACAACACGCAGGCTATCAAGGACAAGACACCCGTTAAGGTTGAAGTCGATATAGATTCCACTGAGGTTGCCAGCGCAGTCGATTACAAGTTCGGCGACCGCTATAACGAGGCGGCTGGAGTTTAGATATGGCATATACACTCAAACTATCGGATGGAGTAACCACCATAGACCTGACTACCGGCAGCCTTATTGCCCGTGAGGGTGGAATACAGATGCCGCCGCCGGAAGCTAAGGCCGAATTCACATCCAACCCGTTTTTCGATGGTGACCGATTGTCCTCCAGCCGTTACAAGAATCGTGTCATCACCATCAACCTGAAAATATCCGACACTACGCTGCCCAACTTGCGTGATGAAATACGGGCTTTGAACCAGCTATTGAACGATGCAGAAAAGCGCAACCTGAAAGGGCGAGGCGCTAAGGTTTATCTGGAGTACCAATGGGGTGTGGCCGCTGGCTCATCTGTCTATTATGACGTAGTACGGGGCAGCTTATCCATGCCTCCGAACTTCGCCAACGTACTCTTAAACCAAAAATATACTGTCGCCAATGCCAAGCTCGAACTGATATGTAAACCCTATGGACGCTATACCAATCAGGACATTGCCGCTGCCACTCTTGAAAACACGCAGGGTCAATATTTCGAAAGTGCTGACGCCGGGCTTTATTATCTGACAGGTGAGGATAACGTTGTCATGAGTACCTATGGGGCATTAAGGTGGACAGCGCAGCAAATCACGCCCATAGCGGATAAGACAGTAACCCATGTCGCTATCAAAGCGGGTAATTTGGGAGCACCGGGGGACATTACTATTGAGTTGTTCGGGGTTGATGGTGCCGGAGACCCACTTGGAGCAGCTTTGGGAACGGCCACAGTCAGCGGGGATAATTTGCCCCTGCACGGCGACGCTCTGTATGACTGGATTGTGGCTAAGTTTGCGGTTCCAGTTGCCCTGACGAATGGAACGCAGTATGTCTTTGTTGTCAAGGCTTTGGCTGGGGATGCCGCCAATTATATAGTCCCTCGCTGTGATAGGACAGCTCCTGCCTATGCCGGCGGCCAGTATATCTACACGACTGACGGCGGCACTACTTGGGGGCATGGAGATGCCTACGACCTGATGTTCCAGTTCTTTGAAGAAGCATCAATCCAGATGAATTATCAAGATGTGGCTGCTGCCAGCGCTAATGGAGACGGGCCAGCAAGATTATTCCTCGAACTCACTCCCACCGGGGCGGCAGGCGATAAGAGAACATGGGTGGGCAAGAGGTCGGGCACGGGCTATGACGATGACCTGTGGAAGGATGTGACCGACTCCCCTGTATACGTTCCAATTTATGCCGGGACTCAAAACGGCTCATATCCCACATTTATTGAGGACGAGGCCAACGGCATGGGGCAGAGAGTCTACATCAATGAAAATGTGGCTATTGTGACCGATACTGTGCTTGGGTATATGCCGTTTACCTTTACCACGCCGCCACGCGGTAGATTCCGGGTATTGGTCAAAGCTAGGGTACACGACTTCGATGGCGCTAACCCTGAATACTTTGGATACGGAGTCGGCTGGAGCTATGGCGATAGGGAATATGTCCCAACCCGTGTGAATGGCGAGCTCTACTACTGTGCCGCCGAAGATGCGCCTGAAGTCCTCGACCTCGGCCTTTTAAATCTTCCGCCGATTGCGGATTCTGAGGTTATCAACATGGCGAGCTTTGAACTCAGAATCTACTTCATAGCGTTAGGGGCAATAACAAATCGCGGCGCCTTCGACATTATCAGTGTGTTTTTACTGCCGGCGGATGAAGGAATTGTAATTGTGGATGATGTCCCCGCCGCCGACGTGCTGGCTATCGACGGAATCTCAGACCGCCCTAACGTCTATTTTAGTGTTGGGGGTGAGGTGGTGGAATATCCGAATAAGACGGGCTACCCTTTTACGCTTGGCCGGGAAATTACACGAATTTACGTCTGTCGGGATGACGGGCGGGATGTTACGTTTTCCTCCGAGGTACATTACCAGCCCCAGTTCCTGTTGAGCTAGGCTATTAGGAGAGCGGCGTGATTACATTTGAACTATACAATCGAAGTTTAACAAGCCCCAAGCTGGAAGAAGAATTGACGGCTGTAGTGCGTGCTCCTAAATTCTCCACCGGGCTGCATGGCGGCTTCAAATCAGCCTCGTTTGAACTGGATACCGACACGGCTGAAGCTTACAAATGGCTATTCAAACGCCATCTTTTCAGGCTGTTAATTCGAGACGGCAAACATGTGCTCTGGGAGGGCAGAGTGGAAGACCCCAGCCAGATATTCGGCGGGTCCAGCCAGGGAGAGGCTTGCAAGGTCAATATCCAGTCTTATGGTTACTACAACAATCTGAAGGACATCCCGTACAACACGGCCTACAATGCCCATGCCGACGTAGTTATCAAGGCCATGCTGACGGCGAACTGCGCCCAAATCAATGCAGACCAGTCCAATATTCAGGCTACTGATATTACCATTCCCAGCACAGCCGCCGAGAATTACCTCGATATTTACCCTGCGCAGATTCTGGAGAAGCTTTTATCGTTTTCCGACTCTACGAATCAACGCTGGTATTTTGCAGTGTGGGAAGATAGGAAACCTTATCTATTCCCGCGGACAG
>JAQTRN010000241.1 GCA_028711795.1 Dehalococcoidales bacterium
ATGATCAGGTGGGTTGGTGCCACGGGGTGAATGTCACTGAAGGCGATTACCTGTTCATCCTGGTACAGGATCTGACTCGGGATATTGCCGGCCACTATTTGGCAGAAAATACAGTCCATCAGTCTCCATCGATTCGGTATTGGCTCTGGGCCTGCTCGAAGAGGTCGCCGCCGTAAATGTCATTGGCGACGATGGCCGGAAAGTCCTCGACCTCAAGGCGCATGATGGCTTCAGCGCCGAGGTCTTCATAGGCGATAATGTCAGCCTTTTTGATGGTCTTGGCGAGCAGAGCGCCGGCCCCGCCGATAGCCGTGAAATAAATAGCTTTATATTCTTTGATAGCGGCCTTTACTTCCGGGGAACGGTTACCCTTGCCGATCATGGCCTTGAGACCGTCGGCGAGCAGTCGCGGTGTGTAGATATCCATGCGGCTGCTGGTGGTCGGGCCAGCGGCGCCGATCACCCGTCCCGGTGGGGCGGGCGACGGTCCCATATAGTAAATCGTCTGTCCCTTGATGTTGACAGGTAAAGGTTCTCCCTTTTCCAGGGACCAGACCAGCCGCTGGTGTGCGGCATCGCGAGCGACATAGATAACCCCGGAAATCAGCACCTGGGTGCCGGCGGTCAGACTGGCGATCGTGGCGGCGTCGATTGGCGACTTAATGCGTATGTTTTTCACAGTACCGCCTCTTTATGACGGGCGCTGTGGCACTGGAGATTGACTGCCACCGGCAGACTGGCGATGTGTGCCGGCATCGTCTGGATGTGCACCGCCAGGGCGGTTGTCCGACCGCCCAGTCCCAGCGGGCCGATGCCCAGGTTATTGATCTTACGTAGAATGGTTTGCTCCAGTTCTGCGGTCTCGGGGTCGGGGTTTGGCTGCCCCAACGGGCGTAGCAGCGATTTTTTCGCCAGTAGCATGACGGTGTCTGACGTGCCGCCGATGCCAACACCGACAATTAACGGCGGGCAGGCGCGGCCGCCGGCTTCGTTAACGGCTTTCACCATAAAATCAATAACACCCTGCCGGCCTTCGGCTGGCTTCAGCATGGCCAGGCGGCTCATGTTTTCCGCCCCGCCCCCTTTGGGCATAACGGTGATTCGGATATGGTCGCCGGGAACGATTTCAGTATGGATAATCGGCGGAGTATTATCCCGGGTATTCATCCGTGCGGAAAACGGCTGCCGGACCATCGATTTCCGAAGGTAACCTCTTGTGTATCCCCGGCTGACGCCCTCGCTGACGGCAGTCGACAGGTCGCCGCCGGTGACGTGCGCCTCCTGTCCAATCTCCAGGAAAACGACCGCCGTGCCGCAGTCCTGGCACAGCGGGATGTGTTCTTCACGGGCGATACGGGCGTTTTCCAGCAGTTGACTTAAGATTTCTTTGCCCAGCGGCGATTCTTCTGTCTCCACAGCCCGCTTGAGAGCGGCCAGGACATCCTCTCCCAGATCGAAGTTAGTTTCCTGGCTGAGTCGGGTGATGGTTTCCGCAATAACGCTCGCTTTGATTTCTCGCATCGTGGGCTCTCTGAATCAGTTTAGTTTCATCACTTTGATCAGTTGCTGCACTGCCTCGGCTGACTTGACCAGGGCGGTCTTCTCTTCACCGGTCAGTGCCAGTTCGATTATCTGTTCGATGCCGTCGCGCCCCAGTTTTACCGGGACACCGATGACGGTGTCCTTGATGCCATATTCGTCTTCGAGGTAGGTGGCGCAGGTGAGGATTTTCTTCTTGTCCAGGACCACGGCCTCTACCATGCGGACCACGGCGGCTGAGGGAGCGTAGAAGGCGCTACCGGTCTTCAATAGACTGACAATCTCGGCACCACCCTTGATGGTGCGGTCTATTAACCGGGTGATGGTTGGCGGTGGCAGGATTTCGGTAATCGGGGTGCCATTGACCATGGTCAACCGGGGGATAACGACCATGTTCTCTCCATGCTGGCCCAGAACGCAGGGCGACACGTCCTCGACCGATACCTTAAGCTCGGCGGCGATAAAAGTGCTCAGACGGGCACCATCCAGGACCCCGGACAGGCCGAATACCCGGTTCCGCGGCAGCCGGCTGGTGCGCCAGGCCAGTTGGGTCATGGCATCCACCGGATTGGCTACCATGATGACAATGCCGTGGGGCGAGTGGGTGATGACATTGCGGGTGACCTCGGTGACGATGTTCATATTGGTCAGGAGCAACTCGTCGCGGGTCATGCCGGGCTTTCGACTGAGACCCGAGGTAATGACGATCACATCGGAGTCAGCGGTCTCCCGGTAGTCGTTGGTGCCGGTGATGCGGGAGTCGGACTTGAGTATGGGCGCCGACTCCAGAATGTCCAGGGCTTTTCCCTGGGGTAAGCCCTCGATGATATCCAGCAAAACAACGTCGGCATAACCTTTTTCGAAAATTCTCTGGGCGCAGGAGGCACCCACATTCCCGGCGCCGATAACACTGATCTTACTCATCTCTTATGCTAAGCCTCACTCCCTCATTTATTTGGGACATAGTGCTGCCCTAGAGTTTAGCACAAATGACTGGCCGTGTCTCCGGGAGAGACTCAAGACTTAGCGCTCTTCCCGAAAGGCAGGACCAGGATTATGCCAGCCAGGCTGGCACCGGCGGCCACCAGAAAAGCGACTGAGTAGTTGCCGGTGGCGTCAAAGACGTAGCCGGCCAACCAGGGACCGGTCAGGCTGCCGACACCGCTGCCCATGTTGGCGAAACCCAGTATTCTCCCCATGTGCCTCACCCCGAAGGCTTCGGCCA
>JAQTRN010000242.1 GCA_028711795.1 Dehalococcoidales bacterium
GGAGACATCAATATCGAAGGGCCAGACCATCATGGTATCGCTGCCGGTGTCTTCCAGGTCGCCGGCATAGTCCCAGTTATCGCCGCCGTCCTTGGTGGCGACCACGGCGACCGCCTGCGGATCGCTCTCTGTGTAGACCTCACCGCAGATGGCCACCCATTCCTCGTCATCGGGGGCCACCGCCACGCCACCGTTCATTAACCACATGAAGGGGCCGGGGAGGTTGTCGGCGTCCATGACATCATCGGTGATGTCGTCCCAGGTCACGCCGCCGTCGGTGGACTTCCAGACCTTGGGTACACCAAGCGAACCATCGGTAAGGGCCACCGTGCCGGTGTTCCACTCCAGGTCCCAGTCGTCAATGCAGGCCGTCCCTTCCTGGACGTCAATCGGGCTGGCTGATACCAGTGCCGCCAGCAGCGCGACCTGCCCTGCGTCAGTCGGGTCAACGTAGAGGTAGCCTTCCATGTGGACGGTGTCTGGACCCGGATCATTGTCCGTTATCGTGGCGGTGAAGGAGATCTGGCCGTAGAGACCAGTTAAGACATCGCCGATAGTGGCTTCGCCGTAGTATACACCGTCCAGTCCGCTGACGGTGCCATCGGCATCAATGGTGATGGCCACCACCGCTTCATCACCGGTGGCTTCTATCACCAGGCCGCCAGCAGTGAAATCAATGTCAAACATGCCGTCTATCGGGTTGATTTCACCCACGGCATAGACGATGCTCCCGTCCTCACCGCCAACGGCGTAGTCATAGATATCGGCGCCGGGGACAATAACATAGTCTTCCTGGCTGGGCGTGTTGATGGTGGTCCACTTCGTCGTGTCGGCAGCTGCGGGGCTGGCCAGGAAGGCGCCGCCCAGCGCGATGACCGTGCTGGCGGCCACACCGACGCCCAGTATCTTAGAGAGTAGTTTGTTTTTCATCGACCTTTTTGTTTTCTCCTTATTCTTGAGTTTCTCCAGAAGAGTGTTTTTTCACCTCTGGAGACAAGAGTGCATGGTAACCGTTATGCCTTGCCTGAAGGCGCTCTTCCCGGGGAACGCAAGGTATACGTCCACCGGCTTTTGACCAAAGCACCACCTCCTTTCATAGGCTTATGTTCAATTATACACCCAGCTGTCAATACCCCGGCACAAATGACACTACGCAGAGTACCCTCGAAAAGGGGGGTACCAGTGATAATCCTCCGCTTATACATTATAATTAACATCGTGAGCGGTTGTGGGCGAAAACTGCAAATGGGGGGTGACATATGTCAGAGAAGGGGGCTTCAGCGGAACTTATCAACCTACTGAATAGGTCCATCGCCAGAGAGATGCAGGTCTCCATACAATACATGCTGCAGCATTCCATTTGTAACGCCAGGGAACCGGACGGAGGTGCTGCGGATAAAGAACACAGCAAGTTCATGAAGGATCGCTCCTCGGCCTGGCTGCCCGGTCTGACACTGAGCTTGAAGGCGATCGCCGTAGATGAAATGAGGCATGTGGCTGATGTGGCGGAGAGAATCGTTCAGCTTGGGGGAGAGCCAACCACCCACTCCGACGAGATTGCTATCGGCAAGACCTTCCGGGAGATGTTGGAGATAGACCGGGAGCGGGAGGGGCAGGCTATCGATCTGTACCGGCGGATTATCAGCGTCGCCGAACAGGAAAACGACGCTCTGACACTGACCCTGTTCCGGCGGATTCTGGCGGAAGAGGTGGAACACCACCAGGTTTTCTCCAAATTGCTGGCGACACTCTGAAAACCCCGGTCGCTTTACATAATTCAGCGAGACCGCTTATCCTGCGGTTTGGCCTGACTTGGCTCTGGCGGACAGCTCAAGCTGATGCTTGCGTTGCGACGTCAGGGCGATTATACCCAGTATGGTGACGACGATATCGACTATCAGGGCCGGTTGTGTCTCCGGCTGGTGTGACAGTATCCCCAGCGAGACAACCATGATGGCCATGCCCCAGAAAAAGGCCACCCGCTTGGCTTTGGTTTCATCGGTGATGCCCGGCATGTCCTCAAAGAGAAGCATGAATACGAAGGGGAAGAGCAACCCATCAAAGACCTTGGTCACCGTATCAGTCTCATAGGTGCCTAAGAATAGACGTACCAGGAAGTAGATCAGGGCGATGTGGGCCAGCATAATGAAGGAAAGGCGCGGCAGGTGTTTCTTTAACCAGAAAGCCAGTTGCCGGTTGGCGGGTTGGCCCAGGTCGTACTGGCGTTTGCGCTCCACCACAATATCGACAATGACGGCGGCGGCCATGACCCCGCCGATAATGGCGGTAGCCGGATGGGGCAGTAGCTCCAGCGAAGCGGGGATTATCATCAGGGTGGCGATGAAGGCGAGAACATAAGATACCAGGCGGCGGTTGAAGTAGGCCAGCCCTAAGGCCAGAAAGGCGATGGATTCCGCGTAGTTGTGCCCCCAATGCGGGTTGTTTACGTAGGAATGGTACCAGGGGAAAACCCAGAGATAAAGCCACTGGCATCCCATGATAACCAGTGTGGTGCCACCGTTAAGCAGACGGTCATTGAAGAATCCAACAAACCTGTTCATAGCCTAACGCTTTGGGATTATCTTCGTTTATATTATAGAGCATTAAGCCGGGAAAATATAGACAATGGATTATCCCCGGCAGGGATGGTGAGTGTGGGGGGCATCCCCCGGCTCCCGGATTCCGGCTTCACCCCATGCTCTGCCCGAAGGGGTTATTGACAAATTGTTATCGGCGGGCTATATTTGCTGACGCGTGGAA
>JAQTRN010000243.1 GCA_028711795.1 Dehalococcoidales bacterium
TGATTTTAGCCACCTCGTATATCTGCTGAACATAGATTTCAGTGGTGGCCGATTCGTCATCCAGTAAATCCTCAAGGCATTCCTGGTATGCGGCCGCATCCGGGAACTTGCAGATTCCAGCATAGAACGTGGGCTGGTTGGTTGTGTGCTCAGTTCCAGTGTTCGCCGGCTTCATCAGGGTCGGGTGGATCCTGGGACTGATAGCCAGAATGATGTGGAGGAGCGCAGTAAATACACCCGCGAAGTAAATGACTAGCAAGATGATTGAGAAGACATCGATCGGAATATTACCGAACTGCGAAATGAAGAAAAAGGAAAAGATACCCATGGTGGAAAGAAGCGATATTGCCTTGGTATCCGCCCGTTCTACCAGACGATTTTGATCATCCAGTATCCTGAGTACCTTGGCATGTTTTTCACTAGACATTTTAACCTCCATTCAAATCTGGCAGCCCATGGCCTTGCTTTGCTTACTGTCACCAACTGATCTGTGGAAATAAAATGCTATCCAGGCGCGATTATCGGAATTCACTCTGGCTTGCCCGATATATTACAGTCTGGTTAAGGGGCTGTCAAAGCAGATATATACCCAACTACCACCCCGAGTGTAAGGAGAAGTCGCATCGGGTGCTACTCACGGTGATAAGTCTCATGGTAGAATGATGATAACTCGACTGACTCTGGGCCAGTAGAACTATTGAGCATACGGAGGTGCATCGTGAAGATTGACCCCGGGACTTTAACCGCACAGGATGCGTCCCACCTGCTGTTAGATATTGTTGTACCGCGGCCTATTGCCTGGGTATCTACCTCGGATGGGCGTGGAGTGTTTAACCTGGCGCCCTTCTCCGCTTACGGAATGATTTGCAGTAAGCCGATGGTAGTTGGCTTTTCGGTCAGCACGTATAGAGATGGTAAGAAGAAAGACACCATCCTGAATATCGAAGCGACATAGGAGTACACCATCAACGTGGTGACGGAAGACCTCGGCGAGGCGATGAACCTGACATCGGCACCTTATCCCAGGGAGGTCAGCGAGTTTGGAAAGGCCGGTCTCACACCGGTGAAAGCTGAGCTAGTCAAGGCGCCGCTGGTAGCCGAGTCGTCGGTTAGCATGGAGTGCCGTGTGCTACAGATACTGCGGTTCGGGAGCGCACCGACAATAACCAGCTTTATTATCGGCGAAGTGCTGCGTGTCCACATTAAGGATGACCTCTACAATGCGCAGAGTCGGCGGGTATCCGGCCTGAGGCCCATCGGCCGGCTTGGTGGCGACCAGGACCTCTACTGCCGCACCAAAGATACCTTTGAGATGAAGAGGCCAGTGCTGCCTGATCATTGACAATTGCTGGCCTATTCTCAGAGTCAAGTAAGGGTGTTTTCGGGTAGGCCTCCTCGAGGAAATTGAGGAGGCCTACCCTCTGAAGGAGGATGAGTGAAAGGAGCTGACTCTCTAGCTGGTATTACACAATCTTCTTTACTGCCTTGACGATATCATCTGCCTGGGGAACGATCTGCCGTTGCAAGGCCGCTCCATGAGGCAGAGCGATGTTGGGTGCGGCCACCCGGGTGATCGGGGATTTAAGCGACTTGACCAGGTCCGGGGCGGCCTCGATAAAGCGCAGGGTGATCTCGCCGGCTACTCCCCCACGCTTGTAAGCTTCATTAGCAATAATGAGTCGCCTGGTCTTGTTCACCGATTGCACCACCGTCTCGATATCCAGGGGTACCAGGGTACGCAGGTCGACGACCTCGGCATCAATCCCTTCTTTACTCAACTGCTCCGCCGCCTTCAGGGCTTTGATTAACATCGCCGAATAAGAGACGATGGTAACGTCTTTGCCCGGTCGTTTGACGTCGGCTTTGCCCAGAGGAACCAGGTATTCCTCAGTCGGGATAGACTGTTTCTCGAAGAATATAGCTCGATGCGCCAGGAAGACCACGGGATAATCATCTCTAATCGATGACTTGAGAAGCCCCTTGGCATCATAGGCGGTGGCTGGCATGACCACCTTGAGCCCGGGACTGTGAATCAGAAGGGCCTCGGGAGAAAGACTGTGGTCGCCCCCGGTGCCCCCGGCACCAGTTGATACCGTGGCAAAGATGACTACTGGTACCGGACCGCGCTGACGCCACTCCTGGAAGTTTGATCCCAGTTTGGCGAAGACCTGGTCCAAGGCTATGGGCATGAAGCCCGCTGCCATCAGGTGGGCGACCGGCCTCAACCCGACACAGGCGGCGCCGACCGCCATGCCGACGATGGCATCCTCCACGATCGGAGTATCCAGGATGCGGTTGGGACCAAACTCCTCAAATATACCCTCGGTGGTTTTGGATCCACCCATACTGATCAGGTCTTCACCCCACATCACCACCCTCTTGTCCCGCCGCATCTCTTCCTTGAACGCCTGGTTTATGGCATCGGCACCGGTTACTATCTGTTGCGCCATAATATATTTCTCCTCTTTCTACCTTACTTTATATCTCGGCCACGGCCGTCTTCAGGTGATCTTCCCTGGTCCAGAAGGGCAGGGCCAGCGCCGCTGTGGCGGCTTCATTGATTTCTGCCTTTGCCTGTTTCTCTATCCTAGCGGCCTCATCCCGGGTCAGTATCCCCATATCCATCAGCGTTTTGGTGTAGCGGGGTAACGGGTCCAGCTTCCACCACTCTTCCGCCTCTCCCTTGGGGCGATAGATCTGGGGATCACCTTCGTAATGGGCGTGCAGCCGGTAGGTCTCAGCGACGATCAGCGCCGGAC
>JAQTRN010000244.1 GCA_028711795.1 Dehalococcoidales bacterium
GGAGACCTGTTCGATAGTGGTCATACCGGGTGTGGCCACTTCTTCCAGCGGGTGTGGCTCACCGTTTTCTATCCGGGGCTTGACGCTCTCTGCCTTATCGGCGTTAGCGCTGTAGTTGCAGTTGGTGCAATAAATAACCTCGTCCTCACCACTCTCCGCCGGGACGATAAACTCGTGTGAGTCCTTGCCGCCAATAGCGCCACTATCCGCCTCGACCATGATGGCATTCAGGCCGCAACGTCGGTATATGTTCCGGTATGCCTGGAGCATTTTGTTGTAGCTTACATCCAGTCCGGCTTCGTCGGCATCAAAACTATAAAGGTCTTTCATAATGAACTCGCGGACCCGCAATAGTCCGGCACGGGGGCGGGGTTCATCACGGAATTTGGTCTGGATCTGGTAGAGGAGCAGTGGCAGGTCGCGGTAGCTCTGGACGTTACGGCCAACCAGTTGGGTGATGACCTCTTCGTGGGTCGGGCCCAGGCATAGGTTGCGGTCGCGGCGGTCGCAGAGGGTGAAAAGTCCCTTGCCAAAGGCGAGGTCTCTACCGGATTGTTGCCAGATCTCCAGAGGTTGGAGTACCGGCAGCATCAGTTCCTGCCCGCCGGCTTTATCCATCTCGTCACGGATGATGTTCTCTATCTTCTTGAGTACCCTCCAGGCTAAAGGCAGATAGGAGAAGACACCGGCCGCTATCTGGTTGATCATCCCCGCCCGGAGTAATAATTGATGACTGATAGTATCCGCCTCGGATGGCGTTTCCCTCAGTGTCTTACCGAAGAGTCCTGATATACGCACGTTTTATTACTACTTTCTATTTGAATTCCTGTTTCGATACTGCTACGAAGATAATGGCTAACAGTCCCGCGATACTGCCAGGCCAGACGGGGAATATGAGGAGGGCGCAGATGGCTCCGGCTAACGCCAGTCCCCAGACCCGGCGTTGCAGGGCATAGATCCCGCCGATGACGGCGACAATCCCCAGGATAATGATCGGTATGCCGAAAGCTGTGCCGATGGCTCTGGCTCCCCAGATACCGGAGAGGGCGCCAATAAAGCTGCTCAGAGCGGTAATAGCTATGCCCACAAATAGATCGATTACTCCAGCCACGATGCATAGAACGCCGGCCGTGGTGGGCATCCAGGTCTTTTTTACCTCACGCGGTGGAACTGGTGGGGCTGATACTGGTTGAGTTGGGGTTATTTCCGGTGTATTTTGCATTTGGTTTCCTCCTTTTATCCGGAGTGCTGGCCCCGGATTGGCAGTATTTAAGCACATTATACTGACTTCCGCCAGTGCCTGCTTTGTCTGCTTATCCTCTCCTTCAGGGCCTTCTACCGAGACTCCTGGCACATCTTTTCTATCTCGCTCATCAGCGTATTCAAGAAGTCCGCTTCCTCGACCACGCCTATTTTCTCGCCCTTCTTAAACAGGACGCCCCGGCCCTTACCGCAGGCGATGCCGATGTCGGCCTCCCGGGCTTCACCGGGACCATTCACCACGCAGCCCATAACGGCCACCTTGATTGGCCTATCTATCGTGGCCAGTTGCGCCTCCACTTCCTGGGCCAGTTTTACGATATCCACTTCGGTGCGACCGCAAGATGGACAACTGATTAAGATGGGACCGCGCTGGCGCAAGTTCAGACTCTTCAATATTTCATAAGCGGCGATAACTTCTTCTCGGGGGTGGGCTGTTAGCGATACCCGAATAGTATCGCCGATGCCTAGGTAGAGCAGAGTGCCGGTACCTACAGCGCTGCGGATTATCCCGGTTTTCGGAGTACCGGCTTCGGTAATCCCGATGTGCAGGGGATAGGGGATTTTACGGGCAATATCCTGATAGGCTTCAATGGTGGTCGGGACATCGGAGGCCTTGAGTGAGACCTTGATTAAGTCGAAATCGAGGCTCTCCAGCAGTTTCACCTGTTCCAAAGCGGCGGTGACCATCCGTTCAGCGGCAGTGGATTGTGGGTCGGTTGTTGTGGGGAGACTGCCGGCATTCACCCCGATGCGAATGGGGACCTGTCTTTCTCTGGCAGCCCTGACCACTTTGCCGATATTCTCGGGTTCATTGATATTGCCGGGATTCAGACGCAGTCCGTCAGCGCCTGCGGCCAGTGCCATCAGGGCCAGCCGGTAATCAAAATGGATATCAGCGATCAGGGGAATGGTGATCGCCTTTTTGATGGCTTGAATTGACTGGGCGGCCTCGGCATCAGGGACGGCCACTCTCACTAGCTCACAACCACAGTCCTCCAGTCCCTTAATCTGGTTAATAGTTGACATAATATCTCGGGTATCGGTCTTGGTCATGGACTGTACCACGATAGGGGACTGGCCACCGACAGTCACCCGGCCGATTTGAATGGGCTTCGACAAGCGTCTGGGGTTGATGGGATTAGACTCTCTCCACTGACAATACGGATTATATCCTGGTATGTAATAGCCGCCCTAGCAGCCAGTAACAGGAGAAAACCGATGGTGTGTACCAGCGCCTCCGTTTTGGGCGAAATGCGCTTGCCCCCGCGGACGAACTCGATCAGAACAAATACGATCCGGCCTCCGTCCAGGGCCGGTAGGGGGAACAGGTTACCGATCGCCAGTATCAGGCTGATCAGCGCGGTGAACTCCAGTAAGGGACTTATTCCGCTCTGAGCTATTTCTCCGGTCGCCTGGACAATACCGACTGGTCCAACGAATGTCGCCGGTGTCGCGCCAATGATAATACTGATAATGCCGTTTT
>JAQTRN010000016.1 GCA_028711795.1 Dehalococcoidales bacterium
ACCCGTCCCGCGGCGAATTCCTTAGCGACTCTTTCTTCAAAGGTGCGGATCCGCACCATTGTCCGGTACATATCCAGCACCTTTTCTCTGGCGATAGCCGGTCCGGCGTCGTTCGCTTTTCCTGTTACCGGCGTCACTGACTTGCCTGTTACCTGTCTCGCCATCTCATCTCCACCCCCGGTGAATTTTCCTTTAGTTTCTGTGTTTTGCCCGACTTTGTCAAGGCATTCTCAGGTCCCACTATCTATCGCCACCACATATTTTCACACCTGGTTCCGGCTTTAATCGCCCTGGCCCTTGCTCGAAGAGCAAAAAGAAGGAGGGGGACAAGCCCCCTCCCACAAAGACTCCACACCCTACCGGATAGTGACACTAGTCATCCAGGTCAAATTCACCATGGCCGTGTCGCTCTTTACGGCGCGGCGGCTTGGGCCTGGCGAAGACCTTCCTTATTGCCGGATGCAGGTCGCCGCCGATCTTAGCGACGGCCTCATACCTGAATTTATTAAGCTCACTCTGCTTTTCCTCAAACTCGTCATGAGAATAGAGTTTCTCCGGATGCACATAGATATCATCGACGACCCGGATGGCCCGGGGTACGGCGAAGCCAGCAGGCGACTCCACCCAGTCTTCCAGTCCACCCCGCAATAATGAGTCCAATATTCCCATAGTGATTTCCAGACGGATATCGCGGTAATGCGCTCCATCACCGATACCCCCGGTATTGAGCAGATAATAGTTCAGGTGAGGCAAACCTCTGATTATCTCATAGAACTTGTTGGCGTGCTCCGCCAGGTCACCGGCGACAAACGGGTCGTAGAAGAACTCGCTCCTGATGGTCCCGGCCCGGGTCGGGTCACCCGCCGAAGACTCCATTGCCTGTCCCAGGATCATCAGGGCAACCGCCTGCTCCTGAGTTAATTTCGATATTGCCGGAATCAACGGCCCGCGGGTAATCAATATCAGGTTATCAACCCGATCGACATCAATGAAGGAACTGGCGTGCATAAAGTGCCGACGCAGCACCACGGCGCGGCCATTTGATGTCCGCTGCACATTGTAGAAGTCAAAGTCGTTATCATCCGTAACGAAAACGTTTTCGCAGACGGTCTCCGGCTTCAGCAGGCCGTAGTATATCTCCAGTTGTTCGCCGGGATTCACTCCATCTGTCTTGACGAATATGCCACCGGCCTCAAAACCATGGAAAGAGCCATCCGGCATCAGGGTGCCACCATCATCCTGCACCAGCCATGACTTCTCTTTCCCCTTCTTGGCCAGGATGCGAGAGCTGGTAGTGGTCTTGCCATTAGCGCTCAACGCCACCAGCAGGGTACGTACTCGCTCATAATCACCATGAGTGGACTGGAGATAGTCTTCACGGCAGGCGGAATGCAGGAAGATGCCACCTTTAGCCTTGGCAAACCAGTCTTCGGCAGCAAAGACCCCCTTCTTGTATTCACCGATATAGTTACCATTCCTGATTATCTTAACGAACCGCCCCCTGTCCAGCATAGCCAATCTAATGGTGATGTCTTTCTGGGGAAGCGGCTTGGACCTGTTCGTCTCAAATGCCTCATCGGCAAAAAATACTATCAGATAAGTCGGCTCCTTGATAGCCACTTTGGGCTCAAGAAAAAGGTTGCCACCGCCATAGGCCACATGAGCGAACCGCTCGGGAACAATTAAGCGGACGGTAGTATCACCATGGCCATTACCCACAATCCGGTCGATGCAAATCAGCTTTTCTCTGGCTAAAACTTCTTCACACTGGGCCAGTAGCCTAAGCTCATCATCGCCGAAAGTCTGGTCAACACTGTTTTTGGTAAACATGGCGGACCTTGAGGTCGGCTCGCTCTCGGCCACAAAGTTACCGTAGACAGTCTTCCTGACACCGGGCTGTTTCTCCACCAAACGACGCAGATCATCTTCAGGAGGATTGTGGACCAGCCTGTTTTCCCTGATCGCCTTTTTCCGGATTCTATCGGCAGTCTCTACGAATTTCTCTAGGTCAAACTTAGACACAGCAATCACCTCACTCCAATGTAACCATATAGTATAAGACTTTTCATGCCAGAAATAAATGCTGTGATATGTTACAATTCCGGAGATAGGGAACTCCGAAACAGGAGGTAAACTAGGTGATCCGTCAGTGCCAGCCGGCTGACAGTGACCGGATATATTTCATTATCAACGAGGCGGCCAAAGCCTATGAGGGCACTATACCCGCCGACTGCTACCACCAGCCTTACATGTCACGGGATGAGATCACCAGAGAGATGAAGCGGGTGACTTTCTTCGGCTGGAATACGGGTGAAGGGCTGGTTAGCGTCATGGGCCTCGAACCGTTAGGTGATGTCACCCTTATCCGCCATGCTTACGTGCTACCGGCATGGCAGCAGCAAGGCATAGGCAGCGCTCTTTTAACCCATCTCAGGCAGTTTACCACCACTCCGCGCCTGCTGGTAGGCACCTGGGCTGATGCCTCCTGGGCAATTGATTTCTACAGAAAACACGGCTTCTCACTGTTACCGGATAAGGACAGGCTACTCAAAAAGTACTGGAGTATACCCCAGCGCCAGATTGAGACCTCGGTCGTCCTGGGAATACAGGTATAAATCTCTGGGAGATGTTAGATAGATGGAAATATCCACCAAAATGAAAGCACTGAAGACCGCGCCTGCCCGGTTTATTGAAGAAGCGGTCAAGGAATTTGTCCGGACCAGTCCGCTGAACCGTCTGCCCTTTAACCCAGACTGTACTATCTTCGACGAACCACTCATCGGATTCGCCGATGGAGATGATGCCATCTTCACCGAATACAAGAACATTATCGCTCCCACCCACCTCACTCCCCGCGAAGCCCTGGCCAAAGCGTATGGGGAAGAGCCGGCAGACCTGCCCGAACATCTTTCCGTGATAAGCTGGATCCTGCCCATCGCCGCCAGGACACGTGAGTCCAACCGTCGGGAAACACGTATCCCCACCCGCCTCTGGGCGCATACCCGCTGGTATGGCGAGAAGTTCAATGACGCCTTACGGAATCACCTGGTTCAACTCCTCACCGAGATGGATTACCGGGCAGTGGCACCGGTACTCCAACCCTATTTCAGAGTCGATACCAACTCCAGAGGGCCATACTCGAACTGGTCGGAAAGACATATCGCTTATGCCGCCGGACTCGGCACTTTCAGCCTTTCCGATGGCTTCATCACCGAACGGGGTATCGCCCACCGCTGTGGCAGCGTGGTCACCGATCTGGTGCTGCCAGCGACTGCCAAAAAAGGGGACAATCCCTACGCCAACTGCCTGTTCTATGTCAATAGAAGCTGCCGGGCCTGTATCGCCCGCTGCCCCGGCGAAGCTATTACCGAAAAAGGCCACGACAAAGTGCAGTGCAGTAAATACCAGCGAGAAAACATCGGCTACCTACTCAAGGAATACGAAGTAGGCGTGGCCGGCTGTGGTCTCTGCCAGGTAAAAGTCCCCTGTGAGTTCACCAACCCGGCGAAGAAGGTGAAGAAAAGTGGTAAGCAGCCTCAATCAGTCTGACCCCACACCCCATCTTGCCAGACCTTCACCAGTTCCACCGGCAACAGTTGGTTGGTAAAATCCTCGCGGCTTCGGGTATAGGCCTTGATATAGTTGTCCGTATGGCCGGACCACAGACCATTAGATGACTGTTCCCAGAGTACCGGTATCGTTTTCCCCAGGAATTGCCGGCGGAACATCCGACCGCTTTCTCTGGCCAGTGCCAGCATCTTCTGACTCCGTGACCGTTTAATCTGTTCGCCAACCTGATGGGGCATGCGAGCGGCCTTAGTCCCTGGCCGTGACGAGTAACTGAAGACATGCATCCGGGCAAATCCCACGTCGCGGCAGAGACTAAAACTGTCTTCAAATTCCGCCTCGGTCTCACCGGGGAAGCCAACGATAACATCGGTGGTGATGGCCACTCCCGGTATTTGTTCCCGGATCAGAGACACCGCCTGCCGATAGTCACTGGTTCCGTAACGCCGGCCCATCCGCCGGATAACGCTCTCGCTACCGCTCTGCAGCGAGAGGTGAAAATGACGACAGAGCCGCCGGTCACGCCACAAGGTGATCAGCTCAGGAGAAATTTCCTGCGGCTGCAGCGAAGTAAGCCGCAACCGGGTAACATCAGTTTCCGTCAGAATACGTTCCAGCAATCCCTTAAGATTGACACCATCACACCGGTATGAGCCGATCTCGGTACCGGTGAGGACCACCTCTTTACAGCCATCGCTCACTCTGGCGCTGATTTCGGCCACAATCCGGTCGACGGCGACGCTCCTCTCCCGGCCGCGTACCAGCGGCACGATGCAGAAGGTACAGAAGTTGCTACAACCGTCCTGTATCTTGATAAAGGCCCGCGTCCTGATAGGATGAAAACCATTTCCAAGACCATTCAGGCTATCATGCGGATAATCCACCCGGCGGGAATTTGCCAGTAATGCCAACAGCTCCGCCTTCTCCCCATTACCTACCACCAGGTCAACCCCACCAATACCAGCCAGCTCTTGCGGCGCTCGTTCCGCGTAGCAGCCGGTAGCTACCAGCAGCGCCTCCGGGTTGTGGCGGTGAGCCAGCCTCAGCAAGTGACGGGACTTACGGTCAGCAACATGAGTCACCGTACAGCTATTGAGCACATAGACATCCGCCTCTTCCGCCGGTGATACCAGTGTATAACCGGCCGCCAGCAACTGCCTCGCCAACGACTCCGTCTCCGCCTGGTTAAGCTTGCAACCCAGGGTCTCCAGGGCAACTCTAACCGCTTTATTATTCTTGGTTATCACGTTTATTCCTGATATCAGAACCAGCATTCCGAATGGCTTACCCGAGAATTATACTTTTCATCTCCCGAACAGGTCAAACTACAGAAATTGGGGGATAGGGACGTCACCCCAGCCAAACTCAGGAACAAAGCCAGATTCCAGAATAGAGGAGGAACATCCACAGCGGTTACCACTGGCCGGAACTACTCGAGGCTAACCTTGCCGAGAAACTCAAATTATGGCAGAATATAGATTAACCCTGCCCTGGTTATGTTATGTCATATGCCAACGCCAGACTAACAGGCTGGCTGTGAAGCAGGGATCTTATCCCCACAAAAATAAAATAAACCGGGGATAACGTATAGGAGTTGCATATTAATGAACGGTTGTGACAATAGAGTCGTAGTGACGGGTATCGGAGTCATTTGCCCGCTCGGCCTGGATACGGCCACTACCTGGGAAGCCCTGATTGCTGGCAAGTCGGGTATCGATTACATTACGCTATTTGACGCGTCTGCCTTTGATACCAGAATTGCCGGCGAGGTAAAGGGCTTCGAGCCGACCAATTATATCAACCGGAAAGACGTCCGCCGCATGGACCGCTTCACTCAACTGGCGGTTGCCGCCAGCCAGCAAGCCATCGCCCAGGCCAAGTTGCAGATCAACTCCGGTAACCAGGACAACATCGGCGTTTTCATCGGCAGCGGCATTGGCGGTCTGACCACACTCTTTGAACAGACCAAGGTGCTGCTGGAAAAAGGACCGCAGCGGGTGAGTCCATTTCTAACGCCGATGATGATCACCGATATGGCAGCGGCGCAGGTATCAATCACCTTAGGGCTGAAGGGACCCAATCTCTGTATCACATCGGCCTGCTCCAGTGGCTCCGATGCTATCGGGGCGGCCTATGAACTCATCAAGCGCGGTGAAATTGAAGCCATGATAGCCGGCGGCAGCGAGTCCATAATCAACCCGGTAGGCATCGCCGCTTTCAATGCTCTCAACGCCATCTCGACCCGGAATGACGCACCGCAACTGGCCTCCCGCCCCTTTGATGCCGAACGTAGCGGCTTTGTCGTCGGTGAAGGCAGCGGGATTCTGGTGCTGGAAAGCCTGGACCATGCCCGGAAACGCGGCGCCAACATCCTGGCAGAAATCATCGCCTACGGAGCCAGCGCCGACGCTTACCACATAACCCAACCAAGCGAGAATGGAGAGGGAGCCGCCAGGGCGATGCGGGCCGCCCTGAACAAAGCCAACCTAACGGTGACAGATATCGACTATATCAATGCACATGGTACATCGACCCCGCTGAACGACAAGGCCGAGACGCAGGCCATTAAATCTGTCTTTGATGAACAAGCCTACCATATCCCGATAAGCTCCACCAAATCAATGATGGGACACCTCATCGGTGGCGCCGGTGCCGTGGAAGCCGCCGTATGTGTCCTGGTCCTCCAGAATGGCATTATTCCGCCGACCATCAACCTGACCCATCCCGACCCGGAGTGCGACCTGGACTACGTACCTAACGTAGCGCGCCCGGCTAAAGTAAGGACCGCCCAATCGAACTCTTTCGGTTTCGGCGGGCATAACTCCATTCTGATACTCCGGCGGTACGATGAGGCACCAGGTTGAGTCGCTGCCGCTGGAACCTGCTGCCACCACCCCCGGATAACTACCTTAATGGTGTCAGCGGCTTTCCCCGGCTAATCACTCAGCTATTTTACCACCGCGGTATAGCCGGGCCAGCCGAGATAGAAGCCTTTATCACCGCAGACAAGCGCTTATCCGGCGACCCCTTTCTCCTGCCGGACATAGGGCCGGCCATAGCCAGGATCTACCGGGCGTTACTCTCCGGCGAAGGTATTGCCGTTTATGGCGATTTCGATGTTGACGGCATCACCGGCACCGGGCTCCTGGTGCAGGGGCTATCAGCCCTAGGCGGGAAGGTAACACCATACATCCCTCACCGTCTCACCGAGGGCTACGGGTTAAAGACCACCGCCCTGGAAAACCTGCAACAGCAAGGGATTAGCCTGGTCGTTACCGTAGATTGCGGCATCACCGCCGTCGCCGAAGTCAAGAGGGCACGCCGCAAGAGACTGGATATCATTATTACTGACCACCACACCGTTCCGGAGGCCATGCCTCCGGCGGTCGCCGTAGTCAATCCCAGGCGAAATGACTCCCGGTACCCCTTTCCGGAACTGGCCGGCGTCGGCGTAGCCTTGAAGCTCCTACAGGCTCTGTTCCAGAGCGTCGGTCAACCGCAAACCCTTGATGGACTGGCCGACCTGGTAGCGCTGGGAACAGTAGCCGATATGGTCCCTCTGGTGGGTGAGAACCGCTACCTGGTCAAACGCGGGCTGGAGCAGCTCAACACCGCACCGCGCCTGGGCGTCAGAGAAATAGCGGCCAGGACCGGGCTGGTCGCCGGTCACCTCGACACGGACAGTATCTGCTGGATTCTAGCCCCAAGATTGAATGCCGCCGGCAGATTGGCCCACGCTATGTCCAGTTACCGGCTGCTGCTAACTGATTCACCACCGGAGGCCCAGGAGCTAGCCCAGTGGCTGGAAGAAAGAAACGCCGAACGGCAGAACCTGACCAGTACGTTTTCCCATAAGGCCAGAGAGCAGATAGTATCTCAAGGGATTACACCGCTACTGGTTGTCACCGAAGCGGAATGTCCCGCCGGTATCGCCGGATTGGTCGCGAGCCGTCTGGTTGAGGAGTTCTACCGCCCCGCCATAGTCATCAAGACCGGTGAGGTGCTTAGCAGTGGTAGCTGCCGCAGCATCCCCGAATTTAACATTATCGCCGCTCTGAACCAGTGCCGCGAGCTCTTTTCCCAGTTTGGCGGGCATGCGCAGGCTGCCGGCTTTAGCCTACCGACCAGGAACGTACCCCGCTTGAGGCAGACGCTACTGCAACTGGCGAGTACGCAACTGGATGGTCTGGACCTGCGCCCCTGTATTGATATCGATAGTGAGGTCAGGCTGTCTGATTTCAGAGGAGATATATTCCGAACGATACAACAGCTTGCTCCCTTTGGTCAGGGTAATCCGGCACCGACTTTTGTTAGCCATGGCATTGAAGTCGTCGATCGCCGGACTATGGGCGGCAACAGTGAACATCTGCGGCTGAAACTACGACAGGATGGCGTCATCTGGGACGGGGTCGGTTTCGGGCTGGGAAGCACCCTCACGGCGACATCATCCCCGATCGACATAGTATATAATCTGGAACTGGACCGATGGAACGGCCGGGAGAGCCTCAGACTGAACATCCTGGACTTCCAGTAGCCCTTGATACCGGCTGGCCTTGCCATAGCCGACTCGCTCGGCGTCATAATCCATGATATGGACACCACCGAATTCCCCGGATCGGAACTAGCTTCCAACTACGTTAACCCGGCCACCCAACTAAGGCTCGTGCCTGGCGGAACGCATAGTGAGCATAATGAGCGATGAAATAAGCGGCAGGGCGATCAGCACAAACCAGATACCCTGATAGTACCAGTGGTCGTGAGCCCAACCAGCGATAGCCGGGCCCAGCACACTGCCGATCATGTTCACACCGAGTACCAGTCCGAAAGTAAACCCGAAATTACCCCGGCCAAAGTAGTCATGCACCATAGACGCCCGAAGCGGATTCAGCCCGCCGTAACCGATCCCGAAAAACAACAGGAAGGGCACCAGCAGCCAGATACTGGCCGATACATTGGCGAAGCAGAGTAGCCCCAGAGCAGTCAGAGTAAAACCGCCGGCGGTTATCCATCTTTTACTGAACCTATCCGCCAGCCAGCCAAAACTGAGACGTCCGCCGATGCTGGAAAGGGGAATGGCCATAGCTATCAGACTGGAAATCGACCGGTCGACGCCAATAGTGCTGAGGTAGGGCATGACATGCGTGATAACCGCCTGGATCAACAACAGGTTAAATGAAAACGCTATGCCGATACGCCAGAAGCTGCTGTCTTTCAGAATAAGCAGGACTTTGGTGCTCCTGACGGGCGGCGCCGGACGGGGGTTACTGGCCGCCAGTGCCGGCGGTGCCGTTTCTCCATCAGGGAAATGGCCATATTGCTCGGGCTTATGGCGAAAAATCAATGATAGCGGTAACACCGTCAATAGCATACCGAAGCCGAGTATCATCATGGTCGTACGCCATTGATAGATGTCAATCATCTTGACCATCAACGGGACAATCAGGCCACTGAAGCCAAAGCCCGAGACTGCAATGCCGGTGGCCAGTCCCACTTTCTTCCGGAACCAATTGGTCACCGCCGTCACCAGCACCGTTGAGCTACAAAAACTGGTGCCGACAGCCATCAAACCAAAGGCGACATAGAACATACCCAGAGAAGTGGTCTGGCTAAGCAGGACCAGTCCGGCAGCGGCAACAATTGACCCGGCGAATATGAGCTTCCTCGGTCCCAGCCGGTCAACGAGAAAACCGGCTAATGGGGCCGTAATGCCGGACTCCATGCCACGCAGTGAAGACGCCAGTGAGACCTGGGTATAGCTCCAACCCATCTCATTAACGATGGGCTCAAAGATAGCCGTAAAGCCATAAACGACAACCCCACCGGCGTATAGACCAACCAGGAGTGCCGCACCCGCAATCCACCAGCCATAGAATATTTTGGATGGTCTGGGACCCGAAGACACCGCCAAGCCGACTCCCCCCTTCTGGCACTGATCCGGGTATGAAGACAGATACCCTCACGGGTGATTACAGCGAAATTCAAAGGGTAATACTAACACTCTGCCCGGGCTAAAGCAAGTAGCGCCGGCAGCCTCAGTTTAAATTAGTCCACATGGTTGGCTTTGCCAATGGACAGAAGGATGAATAGGGAGACTATCGGCAGCACCGCCAGGACGAGCCAGATTCCCTGATATGACCAGTTGTCATGGGCCCACCCGGCAATAGCCGGGCCGATGATTCCCCCGATCATATTTATACCCATAACCAGGCCAAAGATAGTACCGAAGTTACTCCGGCCAAAGTGCTCCCGTATTAATGATGGCCGTAATGGATTCAGACCACCAAAGCCGATACCGAAGAAGAATAAGAATGGAATCAGCAGCCAGGCACCCACCGGGGAAATAAAAGCAAAACAAAGCATACCGATGGCGGTCATGACGAAACCCACGCCGGTAACCTTCTTGACACTGAACCGATCGGCGATCCAGCCGAAGCTAAGGCGGCCACCGACGCTGGATAACGGAATAGCCATCGCCACCAGTCCCGCCAGTTCCCGGTCAATACCGATACCGCTCAGGTAGGGCATGACGTGAGTCACGGCCGCGTTTATCAGCAGGATATTAAACATAAAACTAATAGAAATACGCCAGAAGACGTTATTCTTGAGAATGTCACTAACCTTGACCTTACTCTTACTTTTGACAGCCGCCACTGTCCCGGCATCGGGGACTCTGGCCGAATCAGCCACGGTGACCGTTACTTCTATTGGGTCACCATCGGGTCGAAGGCCGTATTGTTCGGGTTTATGCCGGAATACCAGAGACAACGGTAAAATGATGGCTATCATACCGGCACCCATCCAGGCCATAGTCAAACGCCAACCGATGGCATCAATCAGTTTAACCATGACCGGGATAATCAGGCCACTAAAACCAAAACCACAGACCGCGATACCGGTGGCCAGCCCCACCTTTTTCCGGAACCAGTTAGCTACCGAGGTAGCCAGGACGGTCATGCCACAGCAGCTTGTGCCCAGCGCCATAAATATAAAGGCCCCGTAGAACATCAGCAGAGATGTCGTCCGGCTCAGCAGGACCAGCCCAATAGCCGCAATTATGGCGCCGACAAAGATGATCCTTCTCGGTCCCCAGCGATCAACCAGTACGCCCACTACTGGCTCGGTTATCCCGGACTCCATGCCACGCAGAGAAGCGGCCA
>JAQTRN010000245.1 GCA_028711795.1 Dehalococcoidales bacterium
TAAACCTCTTGTTAGACCGATAATGAACAGGAACTATGATGTTGCTAAGAAACGTATGCAACGGCATATTAAGAGGATAGAGCGGTCAATTGGGCGTAAGCCACGTGTCTCAAAGAGACAGTCACGTTCTGAGAGACCTATGACGACTCTAGGACAAGTGAATCTGTGAGAGACACCTCAAGTAAAGAGAACCGTATGATTTTGGAGGTTGACAAAGAAGGATTCCCGAAGGTAGAGTAAATCGTTCCCTGTGTTCACTAAACGGGGAATTCCCCTCTAGTGACGGGTACGAAAGTGATGTGATCGATGATTAATGCCATATTCTTTGATTTGTATTTTACTCTGGTCGGCTACCGGCCGTCACCGGAACAGCTCCAGGCGATGGCGCTTAAGGAGATTGGGATCAGTGTAAGCCCGGAGGTGCTCCATCGGCCGCTGCTGGCAGCTAACGATTTCCTCTACCGGGAGCTGGCCCGCCAGCCCGGAAACCAGAGGTCAGCCGAGGATAAGAGACAACTCTACCTGCGGTATGAGGAGATGATCCTCAAGGGGGCGTGCATAGAAGCCTCAGAACAGGTCGTTCTCGGTGTGCTGGGTAGGATGAGACAATTCAATCCGAAGGTAGTTCTTTATGAAGACGTGTTGCCCACCCTTACCGATTTGGCCGGTCGGAGTCTTCCCCTGGGACTTATCTCCAATGTAGAGCGTGATATCTCTCCCCTGTTGACCGAACTGGGACTGGCAACTCTGCTGCCAATAGTCGTGACCTCGCAGGATGCCGGCTACAGCAAACCGCAGCCGGAAATATTCCACGCGGCGCTGCGCCAGGTCGGGGTCACGGCTGCCACGGCAATGTATGTCGGCGATCAGTACCATATTGATATCGTGGGTGCCGTCCGGGCGGGTATGAAAGGGGTGTTGCTGGACCGCGATGGCGATTTCCCGGATGTTACTGACTGCCCCCGTATTCGGAGCCTCACTCAGGTGAAAGAGTACCTGGAGTAAAAGTGGGATTATGGTTTGCGGTAGATTTGGTGTCCACGTCGCTCGGTTAAGACAGACTACCTGGTTACTGGTACTGATTGGCCTTCTGGTACTGCTGCCCGCAGCCTGCCAGTCCGGGGACGGCACGCCGCTCGAAGAACCGGGTGAAATGACCCTTTCTATAACCAGCCCGGCTTTTGGAGACGGCGATGAGATACCCGCTAAATATACCTGCCAGGGAGAAGACGTCTCTCCTCCCCTTGCCTGGGATGAGCCGCCAGCGGGCACACGGTCTTTTGCTATGATAATGGACGATCCAGATGCTCCCGGGGGCACCTACACCCACTGGATCATGTTCAATTTACCGGCGGATAGTCGTCAACTCGCCGAGGCGGTACCAGTCCAGGCTGAACTGACAGGCGGCGCTCTGCATGGGGAAAACAGCGCCGGTAGGACAGGTTATAGCGGTCCCTGTCCGCCGGCGGGTCGCGCCCACCGCTACCAGTTTACCCTTTACGCTCTGTCTCAGGTACTTGACCTGAAGGCGGGAGTAACTAAGAGTCAGGTCCGGGACGCAATGCTAGGCCATATCCTGGCCTGGGGACAGCTAACCGGTACATACCGGCGTTAGTCCGGAAATGGGGTATCTCTGAAGTTGGGAGTTACAGCACCAGTCTGGCCAGTGTGGTAAACAGATAACCCAGCAGGCCACATATCGGGAAAGTCAGTACCCAGGCAATGAGGATTTCTCTGGCCACTCCCCAGCGCACCGCCGACAAACGCCGGGTGGTGCCCACTCCCATGATTGAGGCGCTGATGCACTGGGTAGTGCTGACGGGGATACCGATACGTGCTGCGATGGTAATTATTACAGCGGCCGAAGTTTCAGCGGCAAACCCCTGCACCGGCTGTAACGCCGTGACTTTGGTCCCCATGGTTCTGATTATTTGCCAGCCACCCAGGGCGGTACCCAGGCTGACGGACAGAGCCGCGGTCACGATTACCCACAGCGGTATCTTGTCCCAGAGACTGGTCTGCCCGGTAAAAAGGACCAGCGCCATGGTGATGATACCTATGGGCATCTGGCCGTCATCCAGGCCATGGCTGTAGGCCATGAAGCCGGCTGAAGCAATTTGCAGGTTGCCGAAGATACCTCTCACTCTGGCCGGCGGAGTGCGTTTAAACAGCCAGTAGATAGCGGTCATGGCGGCAAAGCCAGCCGCGAAACCCAGTAATGGCGCCACAGCCACGGCTATCAGTATTCTGAGAAAGACACTCCAGATGACGCCCTGGCTGCTAGCGGTAGCGAACCCGGCCCCAACCAGGCTGGCCACCAGGCCATGAGTCTCGCTGGTAGGTAGCCCATAGCGTAAAGCCACCAGACTCCAGATGATGTTGGCGGCTAGGGCAGCAATGACGATATGGAAGGTTATGGCTTCTGGCGCCAGTATGCCTTTGCCGATTGTCTGGGCTACTTTCACCCCGGTCAGGGCGCCGACGAAATTGAGAACAGCCGCCATCATGATAGCGTTTCTGGCGGACATGGCCCGGCTCCCGATTACGGTGGCGATGGCGTTGGCGGCATCGGTGGCTCCATTCACCATACTGAAGCCAACAGCCAGAGCGATAATGATCCCGAAAATCAATGGGGAATAGTTAGGCATACTTGAGGGCTACCCCTTCAAGAACGTTGGATACGTCCTCGCAACGGTCGGTGGCACTCTCCATCTGCTCGTAGATTTCA
>JAQTRN010000246.1 GCA_028711795.1 Dehalococcoidales bacterium
CTGCTCCGGTTCAGGTTTCTCCACCAGGCTTTTGACCTCGTAGATCCGGTCGGCGATTTCTTGCGGCTCGATGATGCCGTACTTCACCGTATCCCGGGCCGCGATACGCTCCACGGCGAGCACACTAGCGTCATAACGCTCGTAAACAGCCATCATCTTTTTCAATGCGGGAGAATGGCCGGCGATAATATCATCGGGCAGCAAGACGGCAAACGGCTCTTTGCCGACCGCATTCTTCGCCGAGAGAACAGCGTGACCCAGTCCCAGTTGTTCTTTCTGCCGGACAGTACAAATATCAACCAGAGAGGACAGCCGGCGCACCTCTTTCAGAAAACCGGTCTCCCCCTTCTGTTCTAGAAAACGCTCCAGTTCCGCGGAGCGGTCGAAATAGTCTTCTATGGAGCGCTTCCCCGAAGACGTGACCAGGATCACCTGCTCTATCCCCGAATCTACAATTTCCTCCACCGAATACTGGACCAGCGGCTTATTGATCAGCGGCAGCATTTCTTTAGGCTGAGTCTTGGTAATCGGGAGGAAACGCACCCCCAAACCCGCCGCGACAATAACTGCTTTGCGTATCTTCATCCTCTGGCCTCCTGATATTACTGTTGAAAAGCGAAAGCCGCCGCGCCCAGCACGCCAGCATCATCATCCAGTTGTGCTGGCACTATCCTGGCTACCCGGGCGGGTAACACAAAAGCTCTTTCCCTGACCACCTGCCTCGCCGGTTCCAGCAGTAGACCACCCATTTTAGCCACCCCACCACCAATGATTATCATCTCCGGATTGAATATGTTGACCAGGTTCACCAGACCGACACCCAGATAGGTGGCCGCCGTGTTGATCACCCTGAGTGCCACAGAATCGCCCTCTTTGGCCGCGGCAGACACCTTCTCTGCGGTTATCTCCGCTAACTTACCGCTGGCCATTTTAATAAGAGAGGTCGGCTGTCCTCGTTCCGCGCACCGGATAGCTTCTCTGGCTATCGCCGTACCCGAAGCTAACATCTCCAGACAACCGGTATTGCCGCAGGGACACTTCGGGCCGTTAATATCGATAGTCATGTGTCCCATCTCCCCGGCAGCGCCGCTGGCCCCCAGGTACAGATGGCCATCAATAATAATCCCGCCCCCAATACCGGTACCCACCGTCAATAGAACGAGGTCCCGGACTCCCCGGCCAGCGCCAAACTGATGCTCCCCGAGAGCCGCGGCGCTGGCATCATTGACCAGGAATGTGCGAATTCCGAGTCTTGCCGCCACGATATCCCTCAGAGGGACATCACGCCAGCCGGAGAGATTGGGGGATAGAGTCACCAGACCTCTCTCCGAATCGATTACACCGGCAACCGCCATACTGATACTGTGCAGCCCGGCGATATCCACATTCTTCTCGCCCAGGAGGTACCCTATAGTGGAGCAGAGACGGTCAATCACGGCTCCCGGGCCCTCACTCGCCGGTGTTAGGGTCCGCTCCCGGGCTATTATCTGGCCGCTGGAACTGACCAGGGCCACCATTATCTTGGTACCACCCAGGTCTACGGCTAAAATAGGCGCATCAGATTCGACTTTCCTGGCCATAACAACTATCACTCTATCTTATCATCAGCCAATTGTCCAGATAAGACAAGAGTTTGACACCAGCGCCGGCGCCTGCTAATTTAGCCATGTGATACATGCCTTTGATAAATTGGAAATGGTGACAGAGACCATCCAGCAGCTGCCTTTCGGCCTGATCACCGACCTGGACGGCACTATCAGTCCCATTGCCCCCACTTTTCAACAAGCCAGGGTATCACCGTTGTGTCGCCACTATCTCACTCAATTATCCAAACAGCTCGCCCTGGTAGCCGTTATTTCCGGACGCCCGGTGGCTGAAGCCAGATCCATGGTTAGCATCCAGGGTATTACCTACTTCGGCAACCACGGCCTGGAACGGTGGCATAATGGTCATTCCGAATTCACCGAAAGGAGCCGGCCCTATTTTGAGGTAATGCCCGCGGTAGTAGCCGAGCTTACCAGCCAGCTCCATATACCCGGTATCAATATGGAAAATAAGGGAGTCACCGCTTCCATCCACTACCGGCGGTGCCCCGACCATCATTCGGCTGAGCAATCTATCCTGACCGCCATCGCCAGCTCGCCACACGCCAGGAATCTCCGCGTTATCCGTGAGAAAATGGCTATGGACCTGCTGCCCCCGATAGAAGAGAATAAAGGTACGGCGGTACGGCGACTCATGCGAGAATATAACTTGCGCGGCCTGGTCTACCTGGGTGATGACCTCACTGATGTCGACGCTTTCCACGTCATTCACAGCGTCAGCGACGATTTGAATTGTCTAGGACTGGCCATCGGCATCGTTGGGCCGGAACTTCAAGCGGAATTGGAACAACAGTCGGACCTGGTCCTTTACGGTGTGCGCGAAGTCGAGCGCTTTCTGAAGTGGCTTTGCCAGGCATCACACCGGGCCCTGGAGTGATCACTTTGAAATCGAGACATCCGGGCGCCGGTACAGCTCGGCAACCAGTATATCCAGTGCCAGATCGTCTTTATACTTACCAGTTTTAATTGCCAGGTCAGTGGCCAGCAGCCGGCGATAGAACTCTTTTATTCTCTCTAAGGGATACCTGCCCGCCTGTTCTACGGTCTTCTGCCAGACAAAATCCGACAATAGACCCAGTTTGCTCCGAATCTCAGCCTCCGGTCGCC
>JAQTRN010000247.1 GCA_028711795.1 Dehalococcoidales bacterium
CAGCCATCTGATGGGTCCGAAGAACCAGGTAAGCCTTTTCTCCGGATGGATGAGCTGAAGCATAAATGTAGTCAATATTGATGCCGGCATTCGCCAGTTGCGTGGCCATACTCCCGGTGGCTCCCGGAACATTATCGAGTTCTATCAGGAAAACATCTGTTTGAACCACCCGGAATCCGGCCTTTTTAAGAGCCGCCAATGTGCCGGCTTCATCCTCGGCAACAATGCGAAGAACAGCCTCTTCGACCGTGTCGACGGCACAAATTGCCAGCAGGTTGATGGCGCAATCTGAGATTAGTTTGCAGATCTCAGCTAATGCCCCGACTCTATTTTCCAGATAAACCGAAAACTGCTTACATTTCTTAATTTCCATAACTCCTCCTATTTGCTCATTAAACGGTAGACGATGCCTCGTGTGAAAGTTGGTCTCTCTTTCGCCAGTAGCTCCTGACACGCATCTGCTGATTACTCCCTGACACTGGTTCTTCGGCGCTTGATACTATTGATATACGATATCGAAAGGCGCCTTACGGTGGAATTTGATTATATTGTCTGGCAGTCGCTCAGTCAATATCCAGGATAAAAGATTGACAGGTTTGACACTCATCAGCGAAGGTGTTACCCTTTTCCCAAGCGCTTCAGGTCCGTGTTTAGAACAATGTTCGATTTATCAAGTGCTGGTTTCGCAGGAGGCGGTTCAAGATGATCACAGAGAGAATAAGCCATTTTGTCACCGAGACCGTAGCCAGTGATATTCCCCCAGAAGCGATGGAATTGGCGCGCATAGCCATCACTGACTTTTGCGGTGTCGCCCTGGCTGGCTCTAAAGAAAAGCCAGCCCAAATATTAGTCGACTACGCGCGGAACATGGGTGGTAAATCCCAGGCGAGCACCATCGGTAGTAGTTTCAAAACCTCGTTATATCTGGCAGCCCTGGTTAATGGGACTACTGGGCATAGCCTCGACTATGATGATATCGCCGTCTCACTTATCGGCCACCCATCGGTATTTCTGGTACCCGCTATTCTGGCTGTTGGGGAGAGCTTGAATTCTTCCGGAGAGGATATCCTGACAGCTTATATCATCGGTTATGAAACAGCCTGTCACGTGGCGAAGCCGATATTGCAGAGCCACTATGTACAGGGATGGCACAGCACCGCTACCTTTGGTAGCCTGGGGGCAGCGGCTTCAGTTAGCTGGTTAAAGAAAATCAACGCCGGCCAGGTCAAGAACGCTCTTGGAATTGCCGCATCCCTGGCGGGCGGGTTGAGACAAAACTTCGGCACGATGACCAAGCCATTGCACGCCGGAAAGGCAGCGGCCAACGGCATTCAGGCGGTACTTCTGGCCGAGGCTGGTTTCACTGCCGATGAAAAGATCATCGAGGCTCCCCTGGGTTTTGCCAGGGTGTTCGGACATAGTGATGAGGTGGATTGGTCCACGGTAAGCGACAACCTCGGGAAGGTATTTCTCATAACCAGCACTGAGGGGCTATCGATGAAGCCCTACCCCTCCTGCGGCTTTACCCACACTGCTATCGATGCCGCTCTATACATCAAGCGGGAATATGGGGTGGATGCATCAAGCATAGCCGAGGTAGAGTTGGGCGTCAGCCCCTTCGATAAGCAGATTTTGATTCACCATCAGCCGAAAACCGGTCTGGAGGGCAAGTTCAGCCTGGAGTATTGCGTAGCCCGAGCTCTGATTTCCGGAGAGGTACGGCTAAGACACTTCTCTGAAGACGCAGTGGCCGACGCAGCCGTCAAGAATATCATTGAGAAAATGAAGTGGGTAGAGAAATTCCCCATGCCCGAAATGGGCACACCCAGCGGGTTTGGCACGAAAAGCGTTACTGTCAAGCTAAAAGACGGCCGGGAATATTATAAAGAGATAGACATCGCCAAGGGAGCACCAATGAACCCGATGACGGATGCCGATCTTCAGTCCAAATACCGGGATTGCGCCTCCGTCGTTCTCGACAAAGAACGAGTGGAGAAGTCTCTTTCCCTTCTCAATGGCTTATCGAAGATAAAGAATATATCAGCACTTGCAGAGACCCTAACCGGACCTTAACTGAGGCCGAGCAGATATGCCGGGTTCTCCTTCGCCATGACGTTGATATCGTCCGCGCTGATACCGTTAGCCAGCAGGGTTTCGATGAAGATACGCATACCCTCGGGCGCAGGCGGGTTGTAAAGCTGGCCGAAGTCGGTCGAGATGATACAGTGTTTAGTACCGATGGCCTTCATCGACGCTGCCAGCAGACCGGGGTCCGTCTTTAAGATCGGGTTACGGCACGTCCAGAAAGAGTACTCGATGAAGGCCCCCTGCTCGGCCAGATCGGCCAGTTCAGTATCGGTCAGGGCTTTATCCATCAACTGCGCCTGGTGGACATGGGTCACCACTATTCGGGCTAATCCCTGCTTCTTCGCTTCTTTAACGGTGGCGATGACCTCGCTCGGCCCCAGGTGTCCACTTGCCAGCACAATATCACGCTCCCGGACCAGATTGATAATTTCGCGGATTTCGGAGCGCAGCCGGCCGCTTCCATCCAGGGCCGATATGGTCGGGCCAATCAATTTGACCCCGAGAGATGCCTCGGTCCTGGCGCAGGAGTTGACGGCGGAGAAGATCGGCAGCCAGACGACCTTAGCGCCCATGCGAATGGCCATCGCCACTGCCGCCGGATTCAACCCGCCCACTTCGTTA
>JAQTRN010000248.1 GCA_028711795.1 Dehalococcoidales bacterium
ATAATCCCGCTTATCTGTTTGAGGAGTAGAGTAGATGACTTTTGCGCCAACACACAATGGAATCCCCATGCCCTCCGTCAGGAGATCCTATGCTAAATTCTCCAAGACACTGGATGTTCCCAATCTGATTGAAGTGCAATTGGACTCGTTCCGCTGGTTTCAGGAAGAGGGGATCAAACAACTGCTGGAGGAAGTATCTCCCATCAAGGACTTTACCGGTGGTAAACTGGAACTGAGCTTTGTTGGCTATGAGTTCCGCAGACCCAGCGATTGGAAGACCGAACAGGAATGCCGCCAGCGAGACCTTACCTTTTCGGTACCCCTGTACGTCAGGGTCAAGTTGCTGGTAAAAGCAACCGGGGAAATCAAGGAGCAGGACCTCTTTTTCGGCGATATCCCGCTGATGACGCCTAAAGGCACGTTCATTATTAGCGGCACGGAAAGAGTGATCGTCAGCCAGCTGCTGCGTTCGCCCGGTATCTATTTCACCATTAAAGAAGATGTCGCCAGCGGCCGCCGGTTATGTCAGGCTAAATTGATACCGACTCGCGGCGCCTGGCTGGAGTTTGAGACCAGCAATCGGGATGTGATCTCGGCCAAGATAGATGGCAAACGCAAAATATCGATAACTACGCTGTTACGCGCTATCGGCTACGATACCGATGATAAACTGCTGGGCCTGTTCCCGGAAGAAGATAGCTCTTCGGAGCACCAGTACATCCGGTCGACCTTAGAAAAGGAGCCGATGATCCGGGATGAGGCTGAAGCTCTGCTCGATATTTACAAGAAACTGCGGCCCGGGGACCCGCCCAATGTCGGCAATGCCAGGAAGTTGCTGAATAACCTGTTTTTCAATCCACTGCATTACGACCTGGGCAACGTTGGCCGTTATAAGCTGAACAAACGCCTGGGGTTGAACGTTGATATGAAGGAACGGGCACTCAGCAGCCAGGATTTTGTCGAAATGATCCGGCATATTATTATGATTAACAACGGCGCGGATACGCCGGATGACATTGACCATCTGGGGAACCGCCGGGTGCGGACGGTTGGTGAGCTGATCCAGAACCAGTTCCGTATCGGGTTGGTGCGTCTGGAACGGGTAACCAAGGAACGGATGAGCATCATCAGCACTGAGGCAGTTACCCCCAGTGCCCTCATTAACATTCGCCCCGTGGTGGCGTCAATTCGCGAGTTCTTCGGCGGTTCACAACTGTCGCAGTTCATGGACCAGACTAATCCTCTGGCCGAGATTACTCACAAGCGCCGGCTGTCAGCTATGGGGCCGGGGGGCCTATCCCGTAAACGCGCCGGTTTCGACGTGCGTGATGTCCATTTCTCCCATTACGGACGGATATGCCCGATCGAGACACCAGAAGGGCCCAATATCGGTCTGATCGGTTCACTGGCCACTTACGGCCGTGTCAACCGGTATGGTTTCATCGAAACACCCTACCGCAAAGTCGTCCATGAGCTAGGCAATACTGATGAGCGGTTGCACGGCCGGACTATCAGCGAGGCAGTGCGTAATGAGAAAAAGACGACAGTGGCTAAAGCCGGAGCAACCGTTACTGCTCAACTGGCGACCAAACTATCCCACTTACCGGTGACGATGGTAAAGGTAGTGCCTTTTGTTTCTGATGAGGTGGTTTACATGACGGCCGATGAAGAAGATAAGTATACCATTGCCCAGGCTAACGCGCGTCTTGATGATAGCGGTCAGTTCCTGGATGAGAAGGTTGGCGCCAGATACGGGGAACGGTACCTGGAGGAAGTGCCCGCCCGGCTCGATTTAATGGATGTCTCTCCCAAGCAAATCTTCAGCGTGGCGGCGGCATTAATACCGTTTTTGGAGCATGACGATGCCAACCGCGCTTTGATGGGTTCCAATATGCAACGACAGGCCGTGCCATTACTTCGTCCGCAGGCTCCTCTGGTCTCAGCCGGTATGGAAATGGAGGCTGCCAGATACAGCGGACAGGCACTCTTTGCCGAAAATCCGGGCACGGTATCGTCGGTCACGAGTTCGGAAATCACGGTCACCCGGGATGGCGGTGGTAAGGACAACTACCCCTTGCTGAAATTTGTACGCACCAACCAGGGGACCTGTATCAACCAGCACCCTATAGTCGATGTTGGCGAGCGGGTAACTAAGGGACAGGTACTGGCTGATAGCTCGGCGACTGAACGGGGAGAGCTGGCATTGGGTCAGAACATATTGTGCGCTTTCATGAGCTGGGGAGGCTACAATTTTGAGGATGCTATCGTTATCAGCAATCGGCTGGTAGAGAAAGATAAGTTTACCTCGATCCACATCGAAAAGCATGAAGTGGAGGCGCGGGATACCAAGTTGGGCCCCGAAGAGATAACCAGAGATATCCCCAATGTTGGCGAAGAAAGCCTGCGCGAACTGGACGATAGCGGGATTATCCGCGTCGGCGCCGAGGTGGGCCCGGACGATATCCTGGTGGGCAAGATTACCCCCAAAGGAGAAACCGAACTCTCGGCGGAGGAGAAGCTGTTACGGGCGATTTTTGGCGAGAAAGCCAGGGAAGTTAAGGATACCTCTTTGCGGGTACCTCACGGTGAGTGGGGTAAGGTGATCAATGTCCGGGTCTTCTCGCGGGAAAATGGCGATGATTTGCCGGCGGGTGTCAGGGAATGGGTACAGGTCTGGGTCGCCCAGAAACGTAAAGTCTCCGTG
>JAQTRN010000017.1 GCA_028711795.1 Dehalococcoidales bacterium
GGGTATCGGTGCCGATGGGGACCGCGGTTGTGGTTGCCGGTAATCCCATCAAGGAGACGGTACTGGTTGAACTGGAGAGCGGGGCGACGGTAGAGGTGCCGCTGAGTACGGTACGGGTTATCGAAAGTTAGAACGCTATTGACCCAGGTATTTCTGCCACTCGCTCTTGGCTTGCAGGTAGTGGAAGGGGATGTAGAACGGCAGGCTGCCATTGGGGCGTGAGGGGATGTGCCGTAATCTCATTCCGGCCTGCTCCGGAGTCCTGCCTGCTTTGCGGCGGTTGCAGGGGACACAGGCGCTTACGATATTCTCCCACGTGTGCTGGCCTTTCTGGTTCCGCGGGATAACATGGTCCAGGGTTAGCTGGTGGCTCTGTTTGCCGCAGTACTGGCAGGTGTGTTCATCACGGTTAAAGATCTCAAATCGAGTTAGCTTTCTTTCCGGTCGCGGGCGCTTGATCATACCGGCCAGTCGGATAACTGAAGGTAGCGGGAAGATTTCGCTGGTCGTGTGGACAAAACCCGAGCCGTTTTCCAGCATCTCGGCTTTCCCCTGAAAGAGCAAAACGATGGCTCTCCGGGCACGGCAGATATTAAGCGGTTCGTAGTTCTGGTTCAGGACGAGAACAGGCAGGTTCGTCATATAGAATAGGCTTCTTTCTGCACAAACTAGCTCATTCTATAGCAAAACACAAGTCGTCGCAAGCTGGATTGCTATCCTATTATTCCCAGTTTCCCTTTCGGCTGGTCGGCGGTCTTCTCTTGGTGCTGGAGCGTACGCTACCGCGGTAGTCAGGGACGTTAATATTGAAGGGGGTGCTGATTTGAATGTCGACTAGGCGGGAGCTGATAGAACCCTCGATTTGCTCTAAAATCTCTCCTAGCGAATAGCGGGTCGTGATCACCGTCGCCAACCGCGCGTTATAGCGGTAGTTGATTACCTGGTAGAGTTTTTCACGCGCCCAGGGAGTAGTGGTTGACTCACCGAAGTCATCGAGCACCAGCAACGGTGCCGTTTTCACTTTTTCAAATACCTGGTCGTAAGAGACCTTGCTCTCCGGACTGAAGGTGGAGCGCAGGTGGTCAAGGAACTCCGGCACGACGACGAATAGCGCCGGTTGGTGGGCCTGATAGCGGTAGTTGACGATGGCGGCCGCCAGATGCGTCTTGCCGCAGCCGGTGACACCCATGAACACCAGCCAGTTTTCAGGTTCTTTGGCGAAGTCGAACGCCAGGCGGTATGCCTCTTCCAGGTTCTGTCGCTGTTCTAGTGGTAGATTGACCCGTCTCCGGTCGAAAGTGGCAAACGTCATGCTCTTCTGTAGTTCGAATTCCGGTCCCCAGGCGTATTCCGAGAGGGCCTGTTTCGCTTCCAGGACGTAGGTGTGACACAGGTCAGAGTCGCTCAGACGGGCACGGATGCGGTCTTCGAGCTGTTCGATTGGAATAATAGCCACGATAACCGTGGGTAGCTGGCTGTTGAAGCGATGGTTCAGCAGTTGTTCGAGTTTTTCTTTGGCCCAGGGAGTGCTGGTCTGCGCTCCCAGGTCATCCAGGACCAGCAGGGGGGCCTGGCGTACCCGCTCGAAGAACTCATCGTAGTCTAATTCGCTGTGGGGACTGAAGGCAGCCCGGAGGCGGTCTAATAGGTCAGGAGTCGATATAAACAGGGCCGGGAAGCCTGACCGAATGCGTTCGTTGGCGATGGCCGCGGCCAGGTGCGTCTTACCGCTGCGGCTGGGGCCGGCCAGGATGAGCCAGCCCTTGGGTTCGGCGGCGAATGCCCGGGCGGCTTCGTAGGCGCGATTGAATAAATCCTGGTTAACCGGGTCGCCGCTTCTTCCCTGGGGCAACAGACTTTCGAAGGTAAAGCGTGTCAGCGCTGCCAGGTTGCTGTAGCCTAGCAGGTGGTCCTGCCGCCCTTTATCCGGTGCTTGCCGGGTGCAGCGGCAGGGGACTACCTGGCCAAAATCCGGTTTACCGGAGGGCAGAGCCGGATGAACGAACCCGGCACCCTTGCAGATGGTACAGTTCGGGCGCTCCGGTCCGCTTACCTCAGCGTCTGACCATGTGTCCATAGGGTCCCTTGATGTATTTATCCGGGTCCGTTTTAGAATCTCGCCGATATGTTCCATCACCTTTGCCTTCTGTTGCCCAGCGCTCCAGGATGCGGGCGATATACCGCCAGTTCCTTTTATTCAGTGCCACTGCTTCCTTAACCGCCTCTTTCAGCCATTCCGTGGGATATAGCTTTTCTGCCGCCCGTAATTCTTCGGCGATCATTGGCGTGAGCATCCCGATATTCTGCTCGTAAAGGGTGAAAATATCAGGTAATTCCGCGACAGTGCCGGCTGGTCTCGCCGCTATCTCCAGTCCGTCCAGGACAATCTCACCACTCTGTATTCTGGCAACTGCCTGTCTATCGCTCTCAGTGTTCAGGAAGTAGATGTCCTCAGGCACCACCTTATTCGCCAGACTCAGGTAGAGGATAGTACCTCTTTCGGCGGCGGTATTCAGGGCTTGTCTGAGGGACTCCTCCGGGGACCTTTCCGTCTCCTTGATGGCGCTCAACAGACTGGCATCATTGAGAAGTTCCCGATAGGTGATAAAGCGGGGATAACCCCGCTTGCGGTAGACGGCCCAAAATATGTATAGGGTAACCTTCAGTTCCGCCATATCTGTGATCTGTGGTAGTAGACTACTGAAGAACAAATTAGGTATCGGGGTGAATTGCATCTTAGCCGGAAAACCAGAGAACTGTCTCATAGCAGGCTCGGCTCTTCGATGTTGCTGATGTTCTCAAACTTGGCCAGAGCGTGCCGGAAGCGCAGCTTTATCTGGCCGGTTGGCCCGTTGCGGTGCTTGGCGATAACGATATCCGCTATCTCCTGCGGGTATTCTCTATCCGGGAACTGGTTCTGCCATTCCTCTCTCGTATAGTAGACCTCATCTCGATAGATGAACAGGACAATATCGGCATCCTGTTCGATGCTGCCGCTTTCCCTGAGGTCGGAGAGTTGAGGTACGTGTGTTGGGCGTAACTCCACGGCCCGGCTAAGCTGAGATACGGCGATTAGTGGTACGTTAAGTTCGCGGGCTAGCGCCTTGAGGGAACGGGAGATGTAGCTAATTTCCTGTACCCGGTTTTCCCTCTTGTCGTCTCCCTGTATCAGTTGCAGATAGTCGACAATGATCAGGTTAACCCCGCGTTCGAAGTGAAGCCGGCGGGCTTTACTCCGCATCTCGACCACTCTGAGCTGTGGCGAATCGTCAATATAGAGCGGTGCCTCTGAGAGTACGCCGGTGGACTCGATGATTTTCCTTTCCTCCTCGTCCGTCAGGTGCTCACCGAGCCGGACCCGTCTGGAATTGATTCCCGATTCATTAGACAGCAGGCGTAATACCAGCGACTCCCGGGCCATCTCGAGGCTAAAGAGGGCGACGCAGGCTCCTTGCATGACCGCGGCGTTTCGGGCGATGCCAAGCGCAAAACTGGTCTTGCCCATACTGGGGCGGCCGGCAACAATAACCAGGTCCGATGGTTGCAGACCACCCAGGAACTCATCCAGGCCGGTAAACCCGGACATTGTGACGCCCCCATGTCCACCGTGTTCAGCGTCGGCGCTCTGGGAGGTCTCAAAATACTCATCCAGCACCTGGCGGATATGGATAAAGTCCTGCGGGCCCTGCCCGTGGCGTAGCCGGAAGAGGATTTCCTCGGCCCGGCTGAGGCTGGTATTAACATCCGGGTCCGCCTGATAGCCGATCGCTGTAATCTGGCTCCCGGCCTGTATCAGGTGGCGCATGACGGATAACCGGTAAACAATCTGAGCGTAATGCTCAATGTCAAGAGGAGTCGGGACAACGGACACCAGGTGGCTCAGGTAAGCAACACCCCCGCACGTCTCCAACTTCCCCCGGCGTCCCAGTTCCTGGGCGACTGTAATCTGGTCTATCGCCTCATCGCGCTGGTATAGCGCCAGGCAGGCCCCGTAGACCAGCCCCTCCGGCTCGCCATAAAAGTCGTTCGGGTTCAGGAAGGCGGCTATTTTATAGATAGCGGTGCCATCTATCAGCAGCGAGCCATTGACGCCTTTTTCCGCGTCAATGTCGTGCGGAGGTAACTTCTCTCCTACCACGTCACTTTGTCTCCTGTTCGATGACGGTCACCTTTATCTTGGGCGTTACGTCGGTCGCCAGTCTGACGATGACTTCATAGCTGCCGAGCTGGTTGATGGGCTTGGTGAGTTCGATTTTTCTCTTGTCGATAGCGAACCCGGCATTATTCAGTTCGGCGGCAATATCGGCGTTGGTAATGGAGCCATAAAGCTGGTCCTTAGCGCCCACCCGTGCTTTGAGAACGATTTCCTTGCCTTCGATCTGTTGCCCCACCTCGGCTGTCTTGGCCATATCAACAGTCTGTTTACTGGCGTCTCGCTTGTGTTTCGCCTCGACCAGCTTGAGTGTTGCCGGGTTAGCCGGCAGGGCCAGTTTCCGGGGAAGCAGGAAGTTCTTTCCGTAGCCATCCGCTACTTCCTTAACTTCGCCGGCTTTAGCTACGCTGGGGACATCCTGTAAAAATATTACTTTCATAGTTCCCTCTTTTTGGCTCTTATTATACTTTACCGGGCCGGTAAGTAAAAGGTGAAGTGTCCAGGATATGAATCCAACCATGGGGCAGAGTGGTAAGAGTCTTATTCGCTGATGAACCGCTCGGCGTAGATGGCGGCGGTCGCGCCGTCTCCGGCGGCAGTGATTGACTGCCGCGCCGAGTTACGGCGTATATCGCCGGCGGCGAAGATGCCCGGCACCGACGTGGCCATTTTCTCGTCGGTGATAATGTAGCCAGCCTCATCCAGCGGCACGGTGCCTTTAAGATAGTCAGTATCCGGTTTCAAGCCAGCGGCGATGAAGACGCCGGCCACTTTCAGACTCGACTTCTCCCCGGTCGCTACCTGGTGGAGACTGATGGCCTCAACGAAGGTCTTGCCCTCGATCCTTTCGACCGTGGTGCTCCACCGGAAGTTGATTTTGGGCTCGGCGAAGGCCTTCTCCTGTAGAATCCGCGTAGCGCGGAGCTGGTCGCGGCGGTGTATTACTGTGATTTTTAAAGCGAATTTGGTCAGGTGTAGGGCTTCACTGATTGCGGCGTTGCCGCCGCCTATAACAGCTACCGGCTTGTCCCGGAAGAAGGCGCCGTCGCACGTGGCACAGTATGATACTCCCTTACCGAGGAATTCTCTTTCTCCGGGTATGCCTAGTTTCTGCCACTGCGAACCGCCGGCGATGATTATCGCCCGGGCAGTGAAATCACCTTCGGTTGTCTTGATTATTTTTCCACTTCCCTGGAAATCAATGCCTGTGACTTCGGCAAGCTGTGTCTCCAGGCCGAATTTGGTGGCTTGTTGCAGCATTAACTGGCTCAACTCCATGCCGGAAATCCCGTCAGGAAACCCCGGGTAGTTCTCCACCTGTTCGGCATTAGCTATCTGCCCACCGGCCAGTCCCCGGTCTATCAGCAGGCTCCTCAATCTCCCCCGGGAGGTGTAGATGCCGGCCGCCAGTCCCGCCGGGCCGCCGCCGATGATGATGATATCGTATTCTTTACCCATGACTTAATTCTAACTCAGCGTCAATAGCATCTACAAGCTGGCGGATATCAAATGGTCCGGAAATCCGGAGCGTGCCGTTGATAATGAGTAAAGGGAACGACGGGTTCCCACCCTGTTTCGCTTTGTGAATCAGACCGACCAGTCGCTCGTCGGCTATGGGCTGCGAAAGGTCCACGTATTCCAGTTGAATGCGGTCGCCAAAGCGGTCCTGGGCTCGCTCTCTGGCCAGGGTAATCGTCTCCGCCGTAGCCCAGTCCTGCCCGCACTCGACATTGCACTGCGTCTCATTGCGATTGCCGGCAATGAGGACCTGAATTGTGCGCTGGTTCGAGAGTGGCATGTTAAAACCATCCCGGGAAGGCCCTATTCAACGGGGGCGACTGGTTCGTAGGTCTCCTCCTGAATCTTTTGTGAAACATGCTGCTCTGCTGTCCGCTTGGCCAGGCCGATAGCATTCTTGATGGCCGTGGCCTGACTGCGTCCATGAGAGATGATGACGTTGCCGTTGACGCCGAGGAGGCAGGCACCGCCATACTGCCGGTAATCTATCCGCTTGATCAGGGAACCCAGCCCGACATCGATCAGTAAGGCGCGTCCCTGTATCTGGTAGGCGTTAGAAAGTATCTGCCCCACCTGCCTGAGCTTGAGAAAGGTCTCGCCTAACCCTTCCACGGTCTTGAGTACTATGTTACCGGTGAAACCATCGGTTACCACGACATCACATCTTTCCCGCGAGATATCATGGCCTTCGATATTGCCGATAAAATTCAGGCCGGTCTTTTTCAGGAGCCGGTAACTCGCTTTGGTCAGCCGGTTCCCCTTACCTTCTTCTTCACCATTATTGAGCAGGCCAATACGTGGTGAGTCGATGCCGAATATGGCCTTGGCATAGGTAGTCCCCAGTTGAGCGAACTGTACAAGGTGTTCCGGTCGGCAATCGGCATTGGCACCAGAGTCAATAAGGAGGACGGGAGTAGCCGTATGGATGTTAATAATGCTGGCGATGGCCGGCCGGTCAATGCCCTTTATCTTACCGAGGGTGACCAGTGACGAATAGAATACCGCCCCGGTATTACCGGCGGAGATAAAGGCTGAGGCCACACCGGTCTTCACCAGATTGATGCCAACCGATATCGAAGAGTCAGGTTTGTTGCGCACCGCTTCAATGGGCGATCCGTGAGAATCGACCACCTGACTGGCATCCACAATGGAGATTCCCAGCTTTCCCAGATAGCGTCCGGCGAGGACATAAAGTATGTCTTTCCGGCCTACCAGAGCGATTTCGACGCCATACTCCTGAGCGCCCTTTATGGCCCCCTTCACGACTTCGTGGGGTGCGTAATCACCTCCGGCAGCATCAAGCGCAATTATCATCTAACCACCTCATTCGGTAATTCTCCACTGTTCGGACTCCTTTCCCACCGGTCACACCTTCCTCCCCAGCGCGCCAGTATCTGGCCGCTGAGAGAAAGCTGGGCTATTTCACACTGGTTGGGACATGTCTGGCATTCAAAAGAAGAGGTCTGGTATGAGACTTCGCTGATACCAAATCCCTTGAACTGACTGGAATTATGGCGGTTGGTCATCTCTTCGTGCACCAGTAAGGCGGCGCCGATGGCTCCCATAATTTCGTGGTGGACCGGCACGATGATTTCGGTTTCCAGTTCTTCCTGGAAAGCCTTGACGATACCCTGATTAAAGGCCACCCCGCCCTGGAACACTATTGGTGGTTTGAGCACCTTCCCCAGCCCAACGTTATTGAGGTAGTTGCGGACCAGCGCCTGGCACAGGCCGTAGACGATATCCTCGACCCGGTGTCCCATCTGCTGTTTGTGGACCATGTCCGATTCGGCAAAGACGGTACAGCGTCCGGCGATACGTACCGAGTTACGGCTGTTCAGTGCTCGCCGTCCGAATGTCTCGATGTCCATATTCAGACGCTGGGACTGATGGTCCAGGAAGCTACCGGTTCCGGCAGCGCATACGGTGTTCATCCCGAAATCGACTACCACCCCATCCCGGATAATAATAATTTTGCTATCCTGTCCGCCAATTTCAATGATGGTCTGCACCGTCGGGACGTATTTTATGGTCGCTACGGCATGACTGGTGATCTCGTTTTTGACCAGGTCAGCGCCGACGATGACACCCGCCAGGTACCGGGCGCTGCCGGTCGTGGCCAGGCCCTCGATACTAAAATGCTGTGGTAGCTGCTGCCTTAGCTGCTTCAGCCCCTCCTGCACCGCCGCGATCGGCTTGCCCTGGGTCGGCAAATAGACGGACGCCACCAGTTCGTCGCTCTCATCCAGCGCCGCCAGCTTGGTGGTAACTGAGCCGACATCAACTCCCAGGTAAGCTTTCATGGGACCTCTCCTCAGGTAGGCTATCGCCGGCCCATTCCGGGAGCGGCGCTTTCGTTCCAGTAGGTCAACAAAGGCCTCGAGCCTGGTCAACATACCCGTTTTAGTGATCTGCTCATCACAAAGTATCGTCAGTACTGGGATGTCTTCTTTGGTGGAGGGCATGATGTTCTGGGCGACTATCTCCGGCATGCAGGTGAATGGGGCCAGGTGAATCAAGCCGTCATAGTCTTTGGTGTGAAGCACTTTCTCACCCACTGATTCCCAGCCATCGCCGCCGACATCCCGTTTGAGATAAGGTAGTGCCGCCCGGTGTATTCTGGCGGTCTCGTTAATCCCCAGAGAGTTCAGGAACAGGCTGAACTTGGTCCACTCTGAGAGGAAGAGACGGCGTCTCACTTCTACACCTAGCTTACCCAGCTCACTCTCAATATCCAGATTGGAAAATGGCTCCAGCAGCACGTAGAACTCTCCGGTGATGCCGACGATCAGCGGCTTTCTCCCATCATCCGTGGCTACCTGACTGAACCGCTCGGTATAATCTGCCTGAACTCTTTTCAAACTTTCGTGGTCCTCCGCCAGGTCTATGGCTTTGACAGCCTTGATATACAGTCTATTAGCTGTCCCCTTGACCGATTCCACTGCGCGGACATGCTGCACGAGCATCTCTATCCGGTCCAGGGCGTTTAACTTAGCCAGGCCGAAGCGAAAGGCTGATATAATTTTAATCCAGGAGGCGTTGTTTGACAAACGCTTGATGATATTGAGGAGGCCGGACAGTTTCTGCTCCATCATGTTGAGGCGGATAATTTCGACATCATATCCCAGGTCGTGCAGGATCTGTTCTTGTGTGGTCGCGTAGTAGCCGAGGCGACAGACTCCATAGCCACCAGGCATGAGCAGGGTATCCGCACCCAGTTCGGCCGCCTCGATCAGGTTCCCCAGCGTCATTTTGAATGGGATACAGAGCCCCTCTGGAGAGTATTTGACGCCTAAAGACAGGACGTTATGGTTATTGACCGGCGGCATCACGTAGTCGATGCCCAGGCGCTCGAATAGCGCCTTAAAGGGAATATAAATGTTGCCCATCTGGGGCATACCTATACGCATGCTTTTATCTGATTCCTTTTCTTCCGGCGTATCATGTCGAGGAAGGCCTCGAGTCTGGTGAGGATACCGGCCTCAGCGGTGTGCTCCTCCAGGGTGAGGCTCAGGAAAGGAGCCGTCTGCATTCGTGCCTGCCGCCGCACGATATCCATCATCAGCGAGTCCGGGCCGCAACCGAAGGCCATGGTGCCGATAACGCCATCAATACCGCTGTTCAGGTAGTGGACTCCGGCGCCGACGACATCTTCTTCGTATGTCCAGTAGGCTTTACCTACACTCCGGCCGATAGCCGCAGTCATTTGCTGCTCCGTGAGCATTTCGGGGACCAGCACCCGACAATTGTTCCGTTCGAGACGCTGGAAGAGGCGGTGATTGATGAGCTCATCATAAACGAGATACGGATGCCCGATAACTGCTACGGTGAGAGGGGATGAAGTCTCGTCATAGGTTCCGGCTTTGCTGGTCGCCTCGAACATCCAGGCGATGGCTTGTGGGGCGGTCAATGTGTGGTCAGTCATCAGTCGATGGTAGCTGAGCTGTGCTTGCCAGGCAGATTCAGCCGCCTGTTTGATCTTGTAAGGGTTCCAGGTGAAGTGCCGGCCCAGCCCATAAACAGCCTGGTAGAGCTGGCGTTTCCCTTTGTTGACATCGACATCGATATCCAGTATGGCCGGCGATTCGGGAATAGCCGCCTTGGTCATATCTGGCAGTCCCAGTAGCTTGGAGCAGCTATAGGCTTTTTGTCTGATGCTGCGCACCGCCGGGACAAAAACGTAGTCGCATTTTTTTACCAGGGCCAGTACATGCCCAAGAAATACCTTTGCCGGCAAACATGTTTCCGCTACAACTCGTGCTGAACCTTCGGCCAGCATCGATTGCGTAGTTGGCGGCGAGACTATCACTTCTGCCCCGAGTTCCTGGAAAAAAGTCTTCCACATGGGGTAATATTGATAGTAAAGCAGGGCCTGGGGGATACCAATTTTCATCATTATTATCAGGACCGCTGGAACTCTCTTGTCGCTTTAGCGGCGGTGTTCGGATCCGTCAGGTCGACAATGGTCATCGCCAGCGCCTTGGCCGCGTCTATAAGGCCGCGCGTACCTGCTTCTGAGACTGCCGCCTCGGCAAACTGCGTCGAGTGGAGGGATACAGTTGCTGGCGCGATGGCGACAAAGGGGTGAATAGCCGGCACTAACTGGCTGACGTTGCCCATATCAGTGCTGCCGAAGGCGCTATGCGGATTGGATAGCGGCATGCGGCGGCCCAGGGACTGCATATTGCGCCGGAAGAGCTGTGCCAGGGTGATATTATTGCGCATGGGTGCGTAGTAAACCTCGCCCCATCGGTATTCTAACCGGGCGCCGCTGGCCGTGGCGGCTCCCAGGAAACAATTGAGCACTTTCTCTTTCAGTTCCTCAAG
>JAQTRN010000249.1 GCA_028711795.1 Dehalococcoidales bacterium
GTCTTTATCTTGGCTGAGGCCTTACTACCCGATGAGGCACTCTCGATAACGTCCGGGTATAACGTGCCCTGGGCAAGAAAGTCAACTTTACCTATTTTCAAGGCCTCTTCTTCAAAAACCCGTATGAACTCCTCGCCGATCACTTTACGCTTGACTTCGGGGTCGGTTACTCCTTTAAGACGGTTAATAAACCGTTCGCTGGCATCGACATAGATGATATTCATCCCCAGGTTTAGACGGAATACATTGAAAGTCCTTTCCACTTCCTCGCGCCGTAACAGGCCGTGGTTGACAAAGATACAGGTAAGCTGGTTGCCGATAGCGCGATAGATAATAGTGGCGGTGACCGCGGAATCAACACCCCCGGACAGGGCGCAGATGACTCTTCCTTGGCCCACCCGTTCTCTGATTATGGCTATGTTTTCCTCGATGAAGTTGCCGACCGTCCAGTTACCCCGGCAGCCACATATCTGGTAGATGAAATTTTTCAGTATAGTTTTGCCGTAAACGGTATGAGCGACTTCAGGATGACACTGGAGACCGAAAATCCGATTATCGCTGCCCATGACCGCCACCGGTGAGTTCTCGGTATAAGCCAGGGCCCTGAATCCGGGTGGCATTTCTTCAATTCTATCGCCGTGACTCATCCATACCGGCGAGGAGGCCGGTAGTTCGGCAAACAGTGGCGAATCCACCTCGTTGAGATGCAAGATAGCATGGCCGTATTCGCGTGTGCTTCCCGGAGTAACCTGGCCGCCGAGTTGTTTGGTCAAGACCTGCATCCCGTAGCAAATACCCAGGACCGGCAGGTGTGTCTCGTACACATAGGCCGGCGCCAGAGGGGCTTCCGATTCGTAGACACTGGCTGGGCCACCGGAAAGAATAAACCCTTTAGGATTAAGCGGGGCTATTTTTTCCCATGGAGTATCATAGGATACCAATTCGCAGTAAACATTAAGTTCGCGCACTCGACGGGCGATCAGCATACTGTACTGTGAGCCAAAATCAACAACAATAATCGCCTCGCGTTCAGACGCTGGTGTTGGCTCTTTAACAGGGACTGGCTGTTGCCCGCCTATTTCCTTGGCTATTTCCAGATAAGTGGAGACTTCAATGTCGCCAGAAGCAACGACGCGGTGGCTTTCTACCGGTGTTACTTCAGGTTGTGTCTTTTCCATTTATCACAGATTACCATTATGATATACTGACGTCAAGAGAAAGCTAGCTTGGCAAAGAACAAAAAAACACTGACTGACCTGCCATCCGATATCAAACAACAAGTAGAGAAGGGTGTTTCTATCCTGGAACAGGGTGGAATCGTTGCTTTCCCTACCGACACGGTGTACGGGCTGGGAGCCGGTGCCTACTTGACCAAAGCTGTCGACCGTATTTATCAGGTGAAACAGCGCCCGAGAAATATGGCTCTGCCAATTCTTCTGGCAAACACATCACAATTAGCGGAGGTTACTGAGTCGTTACCGCCGGTAGCCCGGCTTCTGGCGGAGCATTTCCTGCCCGGAGCCCTGACCCTGGTGCTCCGTAAGGCAAAATCCATACCGGACATCGTCAGCGCCGGGAGTGACACCATCGCTGTTCGTGTGCCGGCGCACCCTATTCCGGTAGCCCTTGTTTCCGGTATTGGTATGCCCATCGTAGGAACCAGTGCTAACATAAGCAGTCGGCCAAGCGCGGTAACGGCCCAAGAAGTTGTCCGGCAATTCGGGAATACCATTGACCTGGTTATTGATGGAGGCCGCTGCCCGGGTATAGAGTCCACTATCGTTGATGTTACCGGTAGCGTCCCGGTAATCCTGCGCGAAGGCGCGATATCGAGACAAGAACTGCAAAAGATATGCGAAAGCATTAAATAGAAAGGGACCAGTTATGCAGATTGCCATCGGCTGTGACCATCGAGGTTTTAAGCTCAAACAGTATGTTATGGAACTACTTGTCGAAGACGGCCATACCTATCAGGACTTCGGCTGTCATAGCGCTGAGGCTGTAGACTACCCCGATATCGCCCGGGAAGTAGGTAGGGCCGTAGCCAGCGGTGATTTCGAGAAAGGCATTCTGATTTGCGCTACTGGCATTGGCATGTGTATCGCCGCCAACAAAATCAAGGGAATAAGAGCGGCCCTGTGCTACGATGTCTTCTGCGCCACCCGGGCACGTCAGCATAATGATGCTAACATCCTGTGTCTGGGAGCTCATAACAGACGCTCTCGAATACGCGCTATCGTCACTGCATTTCTTACCCAGCCATTTGAGGGCGGACGGCACCAGCAGAGACTAGACAAGATAAGTAATCTGGAACAGTGACCATACACGAGGTTTTACCGCCTAGCCAGCTACAAATTGACTTAAAAATCTATTTGACATGATGAACGAGAATGTGTTATGTTCTCCCAATATAGCAATCCAGACCCGTCCGCCACGGCGGGCGGGTTTTTGATTCCAAGCAGGTAATAAGGGGAGAGCCATGAGAAGTGACGTTGTGAAAAAGGGACTGGAACGGGCACCACATCGATCCCTGTTCTACGCCCTGGGTCTGGATGCCGAGGAAATGAATAAACCCCTGATCGGGGTGGTCAACAGTTTTACCGAGATCGTTCCCGGGCATAAACACCTGCAGACGATTGCCGAAGCGGTCAAGACCGGAGTGCACAGCGCCGGCGGCGT
>JAQTRN010000250.1 GCA_028711795.1 Dehalococcoidales bacterium
CGCATCTTCGTCGACCGCACTCAGGATAACGATAGCGTCATCGAAAAGCTGCTGACCGCCTATGTCGACAACAATATCGACCAGTATCCCATCAGCCGGGCATACGCCGCCGGTCTGCATAGCTTTCTGGAGCGGCCGGGACTGGCGTCGCTGGCCGTTAAGGGACAGATAACCGGGCCCATCAGCTTCGGCCTGAGCGTACCGGATACCAACGGCCGGGCGATAATCTACGACGACATTTTCTCGGACCTGGCCGCCAAGATGCTCCGTTTACGCGCCGCCTGGCAGGAAAAGAGACTGCGGGAAATCAGTGAACGGACCATCATCTTCGTGGATGAACCCTACATGGCCTCGTTTGGTTCCGCCTTCGTGCCGCTCACTAAAGAGAGGGTGACCAACCTGCTGGCCGAGGTCCTCGGCGGGCTCAGCGGACTGAAAGGAGTCCACTGCTGCGGCAACACCGACTGGCCGGTGCTGCTGGAGACGGGTATCGATATCATTAGCTTCGACACGTATAATTACGCCCGGTCCTTCACCCTGTACCCGGCAGCGGTCAAAAAATTCCTCGACCGGCAGGGCGCTATCGCCTGGGGAATCGTCCCCAACACCGAAGAAGCCCTCGCCGGCGAGACAGTCGCCAGCCTCAAAGACCGCCTCGAAGAAGCTATGGCGCCCTTTACCCGCCACGGCATCCGGTTCGAGCAACTGGTCAAACATGGGCTGTTGACCCCAAGCTGTACCCTGGGAGTAATGACCAGCGTGGATTCAGCGGCCAGGGCCCTCGAACTGCTGGCCGAACTATCGAGCCGGCTAAGGAAACAGTACCTGTAATTGCCGGAAAGCTAATTACGGCTGAGTGAGAATGCTGAACAGGAATCAAATGCCGTTACCCGAATTGGCTCAGGCGCTGCTAAGGCCGGAGGCATACCCGGAGAATCCCGGACGTATTGAACTGGTGCAGACCCAGATGTCCCTGGTTTTTCTGGCCGGCGACTACGTGTATAAAATCAAAAAGCCGGTAGACCTGGGTTACCTGGACTACACCATGCTGGACAAGCGCCAATTTTATTGCCAGCGCGAGGTCGAGCTCAACCGCCGCCTCTGCCCCGAAACATATTTGGGGGTGGTACCCATAAGCCAGAGTAGCCGGGGTATTGCCATTGGCGAGGACGGCGAGACCATCGAATACGCCGTGAAAATGCGCCGTCTGCCCCGGGAAGGGATGCTGGACAGACTGCTGGCTAACGACCGGGTCTCGCTCCCGATGATGGACAGGGTGGCGCGCAAAATAACCGATTTTCACGCCAAAACCGAGACCAGCGCCGCCATTAGCGCCTTCGGCAATATGGAGACTATCGTCCAGAATATCGGCGAGAATTTCCGGCAGACGGAGCGGTATATCGGGGGTACTATCTATCTCCGGGACTATCGCCGGATAAGGAGCTATACCCGCCGATTCATCCGGGACAACGCCGCTCTGTTTCAAAAACGGGTCACCGGCGGCCGGATAAGGGACTGCCACGGCGATCTCCACGCCGCCCATATCTGCTTCACTAACGGTATCTGTATCTACGACTGTATTGAGTTCAACGACCGCTTCCGCTATGGCGATATCGCCTCCGAGGTGGCTTTTCTGGCGATGGACTTAGACCATTACGGGCGCGCCGACCTATCCCGCCGCTTTATCAACGCCTATCGTGAGGAGAGCCGGGACGAAGAACTAATCCGGCTCCTTAACTTCTACAAGTGCTACCGGGCGTACGTCCGGGGCAAGGTAGAAAGCTTCAAGCTCGATGACCCGTACATCTCAGAGGCAGAAAAAGGAAAGACGGCGGATACAGCCGGCAGCTATTTTGATCTGGCCCTGGCCTACACCAGGGCCAGACCGCTTCTGATTATCATGGTCGGTCTGGTCGGTACTGGCAAGACCTCGGTGGCCCGGGCTTTGGCCAGCCGGTTGGGGGCCATTGTCATCTCCTCGGATGTCGTCCGCAAGGAGTTGGCCGGTATCCCGCCGACCGAGCATCGCTTTGAAGAGTCCGGCACCGGCATTTACTCGGCGACTTTTTCCCGGAGAACTTATGAGAACATGTATGCCACCGCCCAAAAGACATTAAGTGAAGGCAATTCGGTTATCCTGGACGCCACCTTTCTGCAGGCCGAAGGACGTACCCGGGCACGGGAGATAGCCGGGGAAACCGGAGCGGAATTTTTCGCCGTAGAATGTATCCTGGATGAAACCGCCATCCGGCGGCGTCTGGCCGAGCGGCTACAACAGGTTACGGCCTCCGACGGCCGATGGGAAGTTTACCTGGCGCAGAAGCCACGATTCCAACCATTATCCGAAATACCGGCGGCCCGTCATGTTATAATTGATAATTCACAACCACTCGCGGTCGTTACCCGGCAGGCCCTGGAAAAAATAAACCGCCGGTTGGATTAACCATACGCGACAAGAAAGAAATAAGGAGTAGCCAGTGACCCCAACCAAAAACTATGATATCAAAGACCCGGCATTGGCTGAAGCCGGCCGACTGCGCATCGAATGGGCGCGGCGGGAAATGGCGGTGATTGGGTTAATCAAAGAGCGTTTCGCCCGGGAAAAACCCCTTAATGGTATCCGGATTTCCGGGTGCCTCCATATCACCACCGAGACCGCCA
>JAQTRN010000251.1:0-2192 GCA_028711795.1 Dehalococcoidales bacterium
TCTCGAGTAATGACAATGGGATATCTCTCTTCAACTTCTAACAATGTTTGTCGTGTCTCAGTAGGTTTAATATCTAGTAATTCTTTGACCAAGAGAGAAACGCTCTCGGCTCGGAATGATCGCATCGTGTGAAACACCACGAACTTTGACCCACTAAAAAGGATTTTTACCACCAACATTAACCCACTTCACCAGGATCTTTGACCCACCCGGGAGATGAATGAGTTACCATTGTTGCAGAATCAAAAGAGAGGAGCAGCAATGGCATACAAGGAGGTATCCCGAGTGGAGATAACGGAAATAATACGGCAATGGCAGGCTGGCCGTGGTATACGGGAGATAACGCGGTCAACCGGTCTGGCCAGAAACACGATTCGAAAGTATCTTCTAACGGCGCAAAGCTGCGGCTTGGTGCGTGACGGGCCACCACCGACAGAGTCACAACTGATTTCGCTGGTGCAGCTGAACAGGGCTGGACCCCGTCAGGTGGTGGTACCCACCAATGAGGTGCTTGAGCCCTGGTCTGACCAGATTGAGCGATGGATCAAGCAGGATAAACTCAAGCTCACCCGGATTCAGGAGCTTTTAGCTGGCCGACAGTGCCTGGTACCCTACATGTCCCTGCGCCGTTTTGTTATCAGGAAAAGCTGGGGTAAAGGCTCCAAAACGACGGTGCGCATGGCGGATACCGAGCCCGGGGAAGTAGCCGAGTCGGATTTCGGGCGTCTGGGGCTGATGTGGGACCCGCAGAGTGGCCGCCGTCGCCAGGTCCTGGGCATGGTAACCGTGCTGGGCTACTCCCGCCACGAATTCCTGTGGCCGCTGTTTGGTCAGCAGCTTGCTGATGTCATCGAGGGGCTGGAAGCAACCTGGGCATTCTTTGGCGGTATACCGAAGTACCTGGTCATCGATAATTTCCCGGCAGCCGTGGTGGGTACCGACCCGCTTAATCCACGATTGACCAGAGGATTTCTGGAGTATGCCCAGCACCGCGGCTTTATCGTCGACCCGACGAGACCGGGTCATCCTAAAGATAAACCGAAGGTAGAGCGTCAGGTGCCGTATGCCAGAGAGCGCTTCTTCAAAGGCGGGCAGTTCCACGATCTGGCTGACCTGCGCCAGCAGGCGAGGCAATGGTGCCTGGAGGTAGCCGGACAAAGAGTCCACGGTACCACCCGGCACCTGCCGCTGGTAGTCTTCCAGGAAGAGGAAAAAGCTAAACTTCTGCCCTATGACGGTGAGCCTTACGATGTCCCCGACTGGCATGACGCCATCGTGCATCAAGACCACCACATTTATTACCGCTATGCCATCTACTCGGCTCCTTACAGCACCTGTCCGCCGGGTACCAAACTGGAGGTAAGGGGGGACAGCAAGCTGGTGCAGCTCTACACACATGGGGAACCGGTAAAGATCCATCCTCGCCAGCCGCGCGGCGGGCGCTCCACCGACCCGAACGACTATCCTCCGGAGCTTAACGCTTACACGCTGCGTTCGCCAAACTACCTGCGTCAGCAGAGCGCCGAGTTAGGGGAAGCCATAGGTGCCTTTGCCGATAAACTCCTATCCGGTCCTTTGCCTTGGTCAAAGATGCGGCAGGCTTACAAACTCTTGCGGATGGGTGAGAAATACACCCCGGCACGGCTTAATGCCGCCTGTGAGAAGGCTATAGCCGTAGACCTTATTGACGTACGCCGCTTGGAGACTATCCTGGTGGAGGCGCTGGAGGAAGAAGCCATGCCGGTTATGGCGGCCCCGGCACCACCCAGCCGCTTCGCCCACCCCGGCAGTGTCTTTGCCATTTCGAATAACAATGGAGGTAACCACCATGGTAACCAAAGTGAAAATTAAGGAGAATGCTATGACGACAACCAATGAGCTTAAACCACTCTTAAAGCGTCTCAGATTAGGCTATCTGCTGGACATCTTGCCGGAACGGCTGGCCCTGGCCCGGCGTGACCAACTGGACTATGCCGCTTTTCTAAAGATACTGCTGTCAGACGAGGTAACCCGACGGGATAACCGAAACATGGAGATCCATCTCCATGCAGCAGGCTTCGAGGAGGTTTGCCGCCTGGAAGACTTCGACTGGACATCTCAGATTACTATGGACCGCCGTCTTGTGGACGCCGTCTTCTCTCTAGATTTTCTTAACCGTCATGAACATGTACTTTTCGTCGGACCGGTTGGAG
>JAQTRN010000251.1:2202-2637 GCA_028711795.1 Dehalococcoidales bacterium
GTAAGTCATTCCTTGCCCAGGCTCTCGGCTACGCCGCGGTAAGAGCCGGAAACAGCGTTCGCTTCATTAGAGCCGATGCTTTCTTCAGGTCGCTGGCACAGGCAAGAGTAGACCATACCATGGAGAAGGCTTTCCGCTCCTTCCTTAGCCCTGACCTGCTCATACTGGACGATTTCGGCCTGCAAAAACTCTCCGCTCAACAGTCGACCGACCTCTATGAACTCATTATCGCCAGACACCGCCAGTCCAGCTTCGTTATTACCAGCAACCGGGCGATAGAAGAATGGTTGGGACTGTTTGATGATCCCGTCCTTGGCAATAGCGCTCTGGATCGCCTGGCTAACGCCAGCTATCAGATCATCATCGAGGGCACAAGCTACCGCGAGAGACTGTCCCCTCATCGCAGAGAGGAGGTGTTGACTACTGTAAGCACTA
>JAQTRN010000018.1 GCA_028711795.1 Dehalococcoidales bacterium
AGACCAATATCGCTTTTGCCTTGCGTCACCCCAGCATCGGGCCGGAAATACAGGAATACCTGCGTCAGTGCCTGGGTAAAGATGGAGTTTGAATAGCGCGGCTCGTTGACAGCCGATATCCCTTACACTACAATCGTATGAATTATGCTTATTAGAGAGTGGTGAACAAGTGACCAGTGACGAAATCCGTTCGGCTTATTTGAGCTTTTTTGAGAGCAAAGACCATAAAATTATCCCCAGTTCCTCTTTAATACCCCAGGGCGATCCTACCCTGCTGCTCACTAGCGCCGGTATGGTGCAGTTCAAGCCGTATTTTCTGGGCGAGGCGGTACCCCCCAACCCGCGGCTCACCTCATGCCAGAAGTGTTTCCGTACCACTGACATCGAGTCGGTAGGCGATTCCCGGCACCTCACCTTCTTTGAAATGCTGGGCAACTTCAGCATCGGCGACTATTTTAAGCCGGAGGCCATCAGTTGGGCGTGGGAGTTCGTTACCCAACGCCTGCAACTCCCTCCGGAGAGACTGTGGGTAACAGTCTATCTTGATGACGATGATGCCTTCCACTACTGGCGGCAGTTGAACGTTCCCGAGGACCGCATACTGAGGTTCGGTGAAAAGGACAACTTCTGGGGCCCGGCTGGCGATTCCGGTCCGTGTGGACCATGCAGCGAGATTCACTATGATTTTGGTGAGGCGTATGGCTGCCACCGGCCTACCTGTGGTCCCGGCTGTGATTGTGGTCGTTTCTCTGAGGTCTGGAACCTGGTGTTTACCCAGTATGACCAGGATAAAACGGGACGCCGCACTCCGCTGCCGAAGCCGAATATTGACACTGGTATGGGACTGGAGAGGATGGCCGCCGTCATGCAAGGGAAGACCTCTGTCTATGAGACTGACCTCTTTACCCCGCTGCTGGAGCGTATATCTGGACTGACCAGCAAGCGGTACGGTATTGACCGGGACGTAGACCATGCCATGCGCGTTGTCGCCGAGCACAGCCGCGGGGTTACCTTCCTGATCGCCGATGGAGTGATGCCGGACAACGAAGGGCGGGGCTACGTGTTGCGGCGCCTGTTGCGGCGCACCGCCCTCTTCAGCCGGCGGCTGGGCACCGACAAGCCAATTCTGGCGGAAATGGCCCGGGACGTTATTTCTCAGATGCGGCATGTCTATCCTGAAGTTGAGCAAAGACGGGACTTTATCCTCCAGGTAATTGAGATGGAAGAGGCCAGATTCGGCGAGACGCTGAACACCGGTCTGGAGTTGCTGGACGGGATCATGGAGACTGAGGCTACCCAGGTAAGAAATAAGATTGCCGGCGAAGACGTTTTCCGGCTGTACGACACCTATGGCTTCCCGGTGGAGCTGACCCGGGAAATCGCCGCTGGTCACAGCCTGGCGGTGGATCTCGAAGGTTTCGAGAAGGCAATGGAGCAGCAACGGCAGAAGGCCCGGGCAACACATAAGTTTGTCACGGCTGGGGACACCATGGCTCTGGCCGATAAAGTCGCTGGTCAAAAAGAGACGCCCTTTGTTGGTTATGCCGGACTGTCACACCGGACCAGTATCATTAATCTTCTGGTAGACAGTCAGTCCGTGGATGTAGTGCGGCAGGGACAGAAGGCCAGTCTGATCCTGGCGGAGACCCCCTTCTACGGAGAAATGGGAGGCCAGGTGGGTGATACCGGGGAGATACTCGGGCCCGGAGGCCGCTTTACGGTTACCAATACGTTGAGAGTGCCGCCGGATATAGTCGTCCACCAGGGTAAGGTGGTTGAGGGGAGGCTGGCCGTGGGCAATGTGGTTGAGGCCGAGGTGGACCGGGAAAGGCGACTGGATATCGCCCGTAATCACACTGCCACGCATCTACTCCAGGCAGCCCTGCGGCAGGTGCTGGGTAAGCATATCCAGCAGCGTGGCTCGCTGGTCACTCCGGACCGTTTACGGTTCGATTTTTCTCACCTGGCGGCGATGGGCAAGGAAGAAATCAACGAGGTGCAGCGGCTGGTTAATGAGCGGGTCCGCCAGGACCTGCCGGTATATGATGAGGTTGTTCCCTACAAGAAGGCGATAGAAGAAGGGGTGATCGCTCTCTTCGAAGAGAAGTACGGCGATGTGGTCCGGGTCCTCCGCGTTGGCCGGCCACCGGTGAGCGCTGAGCTTTGTGGTGGTACCCACGTCATGGCCACGGGCGAGATTGGCTTCTTCTATGTCGTCGGCGAGACGAGTGTCGGTGCTGGACTACGGCGTATCGAGGCGGTTACTGGTCGGGAAGCGGAGACACTTCTTAGCCACCGACTGGCTACCCTGGACAATATCGCCCAGCTACTGAGTGCTTTGCCGGATGAAGTTGGGGCCAAAGTATCTGGGGCTCTTGAAGCATTGGAAGCAGAGCGTCGGCGAGTCCAGGACTTGAGAATGCAACTGGTCGAAAAGAGCGCTGACTCCATACTAGCCCGGGCGGAAGTAATCAATGGCATAAAGGTGTTAGTGGAGAAGGTGGCGGAACCGGTACCGATGCCGGTTCTGAGGTCGATGGGAGATAAGCTGAGAGATAAGCTGGGCAGTGGCATCATTGTTCTGGCTACGGTCTATGAAGATAAGCCGGCGTTTGTCGCTATGGTGACGCCGGACCTGGTAGCTAAGGGCTATAACGCCGGGGAGATAGTGAAACAGGTAGCCAGGGTTGCGGGCGGAAGTGGTGGTGTTAAAGCCCATCTGGCCCAGGCGGGGGGTAAGGACAAAGACCGGGTAGATGAAGCGCTGTGCCTGGTAAAGAAGTTGATTTAGTCTGATAGAGTGGAGTGAGTCTTAGTAGTCAGTTGTTAATGTGTTGATCAGATGCTGCTCATCCGGGAGGTTAGAGCGACGCGTATTCTAGGGCTTGATATCGGCGATAGAAGGATCGGGGTGGCCCTCAGTGACCCTGATGGCAAACTGGCGACCCCGTTCAGTATCATCGATTGCCAGGATGACACCGCTGATGTGGCGGCTATTATCGCCATCGTTAACCAGCAGCAAGTGGAGAGGATTATCGTTGGCCTGCCCCGTTCCATGGACGGGGCTCTGGGCCGGCAGGCCGAAAAGGTAGCCGCCTTCACCCGGCGGTTGAGTGCTCAAACCCCGGTCCCGGTAGAGTTCCGGGACGAGCGGCTGACCACAGTATCCGCCAGGCGTCTCATCCGGGAAGCCAATAATCGGAAGAGTAAAAAGAAGACCAGAGATGATGCTATCGCCGCGGCGCTGATTCTCCAGGGCTACCTGGATGAGGAAGTCGATGAGGCGGGATTAGGATGCTAGGTTGGCGATATTAAGCCAGAGGGTGATGCCAGTCTGTTCTGTTTGAAGGTGGGTTCAGTGGATAAACCCCATTTTCGCTTAATCAAAACTTGTCCTGAGAGTCAGGCCCGCGCCGGAGAACTCATTACCCCTCACGGCTTGGTGATGACACCCGCGTTTCTGCCGGTGGGTAGTCAGGGTGCGGTGAAGACACTGACTCCGGAAGAAGTCAGGGTGGTCGGAGCCGGAATGCTATTGGCGAATACATACCATCTTTACCTCCGGCCCGGTATCGCCACCATCGAGAAAATGGGTGGTTTACATAAGTTTATGGGCTGGGATGGAGCCATACTTACGGATAGTGGGGGCTATCAAGTGTTCAGCCTGGCGTCACTACGTCAGGTGGGTGATGAAGGCGTCGTTTTCCAGTCACACATTGATGGCAGCCGGCACTTCCTTACCCCGGAATCGGTTGTCCAGTTCCAGGAAGCACTGGGAGCGGATATCATCATGGTGCTGGATGAGTGCCCCGGTATCGATGCTGGCCGTGAGGAAGTAGCCCGGGCGATGACCCGGACCCACCTTTGGGCTGCCAGATGTCAGCGAGCCCAAAAACGCGAGAACCAGGCCCTGTACGCTATCGTGCAGGGAGGTATCTTCCCCGAATTACGGCGTCAGTCCGCTGAGCACCTGACCTCGCTTGACTTCCCCGGTTACGGTATTGGCGGGTTGAGCCTGGGAGAGCCGAAGAAGGTAACCTGGGCGATTACCGAAGAAACAGTGTCGTTGTTACCTCAGAGTAAACCGCGGTACCTGATGGGGGTAGGTTCCCCCGAGGATATCGTGGAAGGCGTCGCCAGGGGGGTTGATATCTTTGATTGTGCTCTGCCAACCCGCATCGCGCGGAACGGCGCTCTTTTCACCGGCCAGGGCAGGCGTAATATTCATAACAGCCTCTATGGCGGGATGGAACTGCCGGTAGACCCTGATTGCGATTGCTACACCTGCCGTACTTACTCAGCGGCCTATGTGCATCACCTGTTCAAGAGTGGTGAACTTCTGGCCTACCGGCTGGCAACGATTCACAACCTGAGATACATCAGTAACCTGATGCGGAGAATAAGGAAAGCCATTCTGGGCGGGACTTTCACCTCGTTCCGGGCCGATTTCCTGGCAAACTACCAGCCCACTGATGAACAGGTGAGGCTGGAACAGAAACAGCGGTGGCTGGGAGCGCGGCGGACTAGCCGCCGCCAACCATAAATATTATCGAAATCTCATCCCCATCCTTGATTGGTTTCCCCAAGTTTTCCGGGTAAGCGCTATGACCATTCACATAGATATTGATGTGGTCAAGTAATTTGCTCTTCTTATCGAACAACCAGTTCTTCATGCTCGGGAACTTGTTCGTTAAGTGGTCCAGAGCCTCGCCAACGTTAGTCCCCTCGACTTCGACAACACGCTGATTATTGGTGTATTGCAGAAATACGGGGGAGATATTCATTTTAATACTCATTTCAGTTGCCACTCCTTTCCACCTGATGACAGTGCTCGCAATTTGGGTCTCTATCGGCATGAAGCTCGGTGAACTTCATACTCAATCCGTCATAAACCAAGAGACGGTTGGTCAACAGTTCGCCCAGGCTTACGATGTATTTTATTACTTCGGTGGCCTGGATACAACCAATCAACGCCGGGACGACGCCGATTACGGGAAATACCCCCCTGGGTGGGACAGCGCCGTGATAGAGGCAGTTCAGGCAGGCGGTTTTGCCGGGGATGATCGTCATAACCCGGCCTTCGAAGCCATAGACGGCGCCATAGACAAAAGGGATGTCTTTCTCCAGGGCTGCTTTATTCAAAATATACCGCGTGGGTAAATTGTCCATGGCATCGACAATGATGTCACATCCGGCCACCATCCGGGAGACGTTGTCGCTGGCTATCGTCTCAGCGATAGGTTCGATGGTGACGGCCTCGTTTAGCTGTCTGAGTTTCCGGCTGGCGGAATCTACTTTCTTCTGTCCCACGTCCTTGTCCCAGTGCAGGACCTGCCGGTTCAGATTGCTCGGTTCGATAATATCGTGGTCCGCGATCCGTAGAGTGCCTATGCCAGCGGCTACCAGGTAGGTAGCTACCGCCGAACCCAGACCGCCAGCACCAGCCAGGAACACGCAGGCCCTTTTTAGTTTTTTCTGCCCTTCTTCACCGAAGCCGGGGATCATTATTTGCCGGTTGTATTTGGCTTTTTCGTAGTCGGTAAGCATACTATTCCGGTCCCTCCGTTACTTCCTCGCCTATCCATTCCAGATATTCCCGGCTGCCGCCGATAATGGGCAGAGCGATAATCTCCGGGGTTGAATAGCTATGAGTCTCCTTAACCTGCCTGACCAGTTCCTCCAGCCGTTTTATCCGCGTCTTGGCGATAAGAAGGCTCTCCTCGACCGTATTAATCCTGTCCTGCCACCAGAAATGCGAACCGATTTTGGGGATGATGCTGGCGCAGGCTATCAACCTCTTCTCGAGTAGCCGGCGAGAAATTCGCTCCGCCTCTTCGTTAGTGGCCGTGGTAATAAAGATGACGGCATACGCGGGTTCAGTCAACTGGTCCTGCTTCCTGGTGGTACGGTATTACTCCTATTATATAGGTAACTGTTTTTGTTTGGTATGGGGTCGGTGCTAGCTCACATTGGCCGAAGTGGCACAGATGCGTAAATCGCCCCAGATACCCATTTCCGCATCCTTGATGATGAGTACCCCGGCCAGGCCGTCAATCTTTTGGGCCAGTGCTATTCCGCCGGGAATGTCGGCGGGTTGCTCAATTGTGTTGGCGATGGCGGTCGCTGCGGCATCGGCCAGCGTTGCTGATTTAGCCAGTGTGGTAACGGCATCGGCTTTGCCAAAACTCAGCGAGTGTCCGACTGTCCCGGAAGAGGTGCACACTCCCAGGGGAGTGTCTTCCGCCGCTATTTCCAGGCCGATTTTACCGGTCAAAGGCGAGGTCCCGGCGTAAATGCCGATCACCCTTGGCCTGAGGCTTTTCAAGTAGATATCACCGCCGTTCTCAATGATTACCTCCGGCGAAAAAGCCAGCAGCTCGTTGCCGATAAACTCGGCGATGGCCCCGGCCACCGCGGCCATGGGGCCGACACCGGCCCGCTCGGCGGCTCTAGCCATTGCCTGCACGATTAGAGGCGCGTTTTCATCAACAGGTAACGGCACCAGGGAACTCAAGAAAGGCGGGTGTTGCGCAATGTACTTTTCCAATGCCGCGCGGTACTTCAGCGCCAGCTTGTAGGCTTTACTGCGCAGGTTGGTGGTGGCGCGAATGTGCAGGTCGGTCTCTTTAACGGTGACGTTAAAAGAGACCAGGTCCTCACTGGTGACCCAGTGCCGGTAGACCCTTGGTTCATACATTGGCTAAAAGTGAAGCTCCATAGCTCGGGGCGGGCAAGCCTTGATGCAGAGTCCGCAGGCCAGGCACTTCTCATCCTGGAAGACCACGCGTCTGGCTGGTCTTTCCAGTTCAAACGCGCCGGTGGGGCAGAGTGTAATACAGACACCGCATTGCGTGCATCTTTCTTCATTACGCAAAACATTCTGGCCGAGCGATTGAATTCTGACTCCGGTTTCCGTCAGGTACTGGATACCTTTATCATAGTCAGCCTGTTTGCCCGTCAGCTCAAGTACCATCAGTCCTTCTTCCTCCGGTGTTATCGAGGCCTTCAGGATGTTGAACTGAAGGTCGAAGTCCTTGACCAGATGGTACACAATAGCCCGGTCTGCCAGGCGCTTGGGGAAATGCAGGACTATTCTTTTAGTTGTTGCCATCACTATCACCTCACTCAACTCCTGGGATAAACAAAAATCAGTTGGCCCGCCTATTCTTCTATCGGGCGTTCATTCAGGGGCTTGAACGAGATCCCGGATTCGACGCCTGGTAAGGGCGCTACCGGCTCCGTCAGCAGGAACTGGCCGCTCAATATCCATTGCTTGAGGGTATTAGCTATTTCCACGGCTTTGGGATAGCTGGATAGGGAGGCGGTCGGTACTTTTTTGCTCTGGATTTTTATCTGGCCGCTCTTCAGCTCCGCGTAGCTTACCTCAGCGAGAATATCAGGCTTCCTCTGCGGGTAGGCATCAGAGTAATCGATAACCGGAGCCAGAATATCAGCATCGGTCACCGTGGTGTACTGGAGGATTTCTTCGGATAGTATTGGTATAGGGATGCCGACGCCAACCGTGAGAGTAACGCCGTAGCCCAGCATGCTGGTACCTACCAGCCACTTCGGGCTCATTTGTTTCAGGTCGCCGATTACTGCCAGCGTACCGGCACCTCTCTTGGGTACGCCACTGGGCGTGCGCAGGCCGGCGGGGTCGTGTTGAGTACCCTGCCAGGCAATGAGACCAGTCCCACCGCCGAGAAATATCTTGGTGCCAATACCGATGGTCTTGTAGTACGGGTCATTCAGTAGTGGCGAGAGTTGTCCGGCGCTGCAGAAGTTGGCATTGCCCAGATTTGGCTTCAGGATACCCAGGTAGGTATAGATTGTCTTGTTGGAGCCATTAATCGCCACATTATAATTCTGGTAAGCATTTCTCATATTGAAGAGCACCGCTTCATTGAGGTCCTTGATATTTATCCAGGTAGCCAGCCGCTTGCGGGGGTAGCAGTCCGTCCCGTAGGCGGTAGCTATCAGTCTGATGTCCTTACCGGCGACTAGCTCCTCGATGACATGGCCGCCGCCGTAGTTGAACTCACCGGGATGATTCCGGTTCCTGGGGTCATCGTCCGGCAGAGCATTAGCGCCCAGGAACAGGTCGACCGCGGCAAAAGCGGCGTAGGCGGGAACATCATTAAGATAGGTCTTGCCGCCCCCCAGCTTTATTTTTGGCTTGGAGTGTCCGATATTGAAGTAGGCACCGGAGGAGCACATCGGGCCGAAGGTGCCCGTAGTGACGACATCGATTTCCTGGGCGGCCTTTTTCGTCCCTTTCTCACGGGCGATTTCGATAATCTCTTCGGCAGTAACCACTACCGCCTTGCCTGCCTTGATTTTCTCATTGATTTCGGCAACTGTCTTGGCCATGCCTGTAACTCCTCACGGTTTGATTCTGATATTAGCGGTAAGAGATGAGTTCGACTAGAGAAAACAATTGTTGACTAAAATGGTCAGGATTTATATTGATAATTTTAGTGGCTGATTATTAGTTTGTCAAGTCGCAGTCCGGGTAGAAGTAGGGCATAACTCCTGGTCTTTAGTTGACATAACCGTTCTGCGTTTCGAACATGGGAGGCCACGGGGTAAGGATGCTCCGTCATGGGCAGTGCCTGCGTCAGGTTGAACGCTGGCTGATTATGAGCTATAATCCACTGGATAATCTGACGGGGGATGGACTTGCTAAAAAATCATAGTTGTGGCGAACTGACCCGGAAACATGTTGGTACTGAAGTAACTTTAGCTGGTTGGGTGGATCGCCGTCGTGACCATGGCGGGCTAATCTTCATTGATTTACGGGATAGAGAGGGTATCGTTCAGATAGTATTCAACCCGGACATATCGCCGGATGCCCATGTCCTTGCCAGCGAGATGCGGGGTGAGTATGTCATACAGGCTACCGGTAAGGTAGGCCTCCGGCCCCAAGGGACCGAGAATCCTAAAATACCCACCGGCGATATCGAAGTAATCATCCAAAAAACGAAAATACTCAATGCGTCGCGGACGCCGCCTTTCTACATCAACGAAGAAGTCGAAGTTGAAGAGAACCTCCGTCTCCGCTACCGTTATCTTGATTTGCGCCGCTCGCGCATGAAAAATAATATCCTGCTGCGCCATGCAGTCGTGAAATTCATCCGCGACTTCCTGGATACCAAAGGGTTCATTGACATCGAGACACCCATATTGCTTAAGAGCACCCCCGAGGGGGCCCGTGACTACCTGGTGCCGAGCCGTCTCTACCCGGGCAAGTTCTATGCTTTACCCCAGTCACCCCAGCAACTCAAGCAATTGCTGATGGTGGCCGGCCTGGAGAAATACTTCCAGATCGCCAAGTGTTTCCGTGATGAGGATACCCGGGCGGACCGCCAGCCGGAGTTCACGCAACTCGATCTGGAGATGAGCTTCGTTGAGCCGGATGATATCCTTAATTTGATGGAGGCGCTTTTTACCTCTATGGTGGAGACGCTCAAGCCGGAAATTAAGATGATCAAGCCTTTCCCTCGCCTCAAGTATGCTGACGTTATGGAGCGTTACGGGACGGATAAGCCCGATTTGCGCTTCGGTATGGAAATAAGAGACCTGTCAGACATTGTTGCCCAGTCCCAATTCTCGGTCTTCCGTACTGCGGTGGCTAAAGGGGGCAAGGTAAGGGGAATCTGCGTTCCTGGCTGTGGCGCCTATTCACGGAGCCAGCTTGACGAATTGAACAAAACGGCACAGGCTCTGGGGGCTGGTGGTCTGGTGACGGTATCGCTGGGTGCTTTGGGTGGCCAGATAGGCGACCTGACTATGGAGATGGTACGCTCAGCGGTAGCCAAGTTCTTGACGCTGGACCAGATCAAACAAATGGCCGGGCGTTTTGGGGCCAATATGGGAGACCTGCTGCTCATCGTTGCCGGTGAGACTAAGATGGCCGGTGCGGTGTTGGACGAGTTGCGCCGGGAGATGGGACGCTGCCTGAAACTGACCGACCCGGCGACGATGGCTTTTGGCTTTGTCCAGGACTTTCCTTTGCTAAAGCGGGATGAATCCGGTGGCCGGTGGGAGTCAGAGCACCATCCTTTCACGGCACCCATGGATGAAGACGCGGCTCTGCTGGACACCGAACCCGGCCGAGTGCACGGTAAGCATTATGATATGGTCTGTAATGGCTACGAAGTGGGGGGTGGCAGTATCAGAATCCACACCGC
>JAQTRN010000252.1 GCA_028711795.1 Dehalococcoidales bacterium
CACCACTTACGAGGGCAAAGCTCTCATGGTCTGGGAACAGGCAAACTTATACAAAATTCCGGACATGCTGGGTATCTGCAAAGGCCCATGGAGCATTAACCAGTCTATCGAAATTCCGGCGAAACTTTTCTCGCTGGCCACCGGCGTGAGCACCAGCGAAAAAGAACTTCTGCTTACCGCCCAGAGGGTGCAGTTGCTTGAACGAGCTTTTGACGTAATGCGCGGCATAAGGAAAAGGGATGACACCCTGCCAAGACGAATGTTCGAGACAGCGGTTCCGGGCGGCCCCCTCAAAGGCGAGAGATTGGACAAAGAGAAATTCGACAACATGCTGAACGAGTACTATGTAATCTCCGGCTGGGACAGAGAGGGAATTCCTATGAAGGAAACCTTCAGAAAATACAATCTTACATCCGAGTTGGAAATTTTCAAACAAAGGCTCAGGGGCGATTGACCTGAGAACCAGTCACATATTTAGGAGGTGCGAATGAGAAGATTACCTATCTATGTGGCGGCGATAATTGTCTTAACCTTGCTGGTAGCCTGTAATCAACCGGCACAGCCAACCCAGGTTCCAACCGGGTCAGCGCCGACCTCATCCCCGACACCGGCCCAGACATCGAGTTCCAACCTCACCCTTAATCCAATCGAAACGTCTATGCCTGTCTACGGGGGAAAGCTCGAGCGCGGCTACTGGATTCCCAGAAGCTTCGACGGCCACCAGAAAGTGGCCTACGGGCCGACGGCGACTTTGCCGGTCTTTAACCAACTGGTAATGTTTGACATCAACTATAAAGAAACCACAGCCGAGACCATAATCGGCGACCTGGCCAAAAGCTGGGAAATAAATGAGAACGGCACCGAGATAACCTTCGACCTGCACCAGGGGGTTAAATGGCACGACGGGGTGCCATTTACCGCCGATGACGTGCTTTATAGCCTCGAAAAGATGACCGATGTCACGCGAAGCGCCATTTCGGACTGGTTCCCGGCTTATCAGAGTTCCGAGAAGACAGATGATTACACGGTAAAAGTCCACCTCAAATATCCTTCCGCCGGATTCATGCTGGCATTAGCTCAGGGAGAATCTCAGATTCAAGCCGGGCACCTGGCAAACACCGACGACCAGTCGGCCGCATTTATGGTGGGCACCGGCCCCTTTATTCTTACGGACTACCTGCCGCAGATATATCTGAAATTCAAGCGTAACCCGGGATACTGGAAAAGGGACTCATACGGGAATCAATTACCCTATCTGGATGAAGTGTATTATCATCACCTGGCATGGGCGCGCACCACCGAAATGATGGTTGGCAGGCGCCTGGATATTATGGATACCGTGACCGGAGCCTCCACTTTAGACACTTTCGAACTGCTCAAAAACGGAGCGCCGGAGCTTCTCTGGCAGAGACGCGACCGATACAGCGGCTCGGTTATCTTCCTTAACACTTCCCGAAAACCGCTTAGCGACATCCGGGTCAGGCGTGCCATGGCGCTGCTAATAAAGGAGGACGAACTGATTTTGGGTTACGCAGGTGATGCAATGTTCGGTATTACCGGGTCCGGAATCTTACATCCGGCCTTTGGATTACGCCAAGAGGAAATTGCCGGCCTGCTGGGGTGGGACAAGCTCTGGGGGGAAAGGGTGGCTGAAGCGCAGCGCCTTATGACGGAAGCCGGTTACTCCGATGGTTTTAAGCTGAACATGATGACCGCTGAAGGCGGCACCAGGTCTAACCCCGGAGCCGCTCTGGTGTATGCCGAAACCCTGCGCCAGTATCTCAAGATTGATGCGGAATTGAGCACTGGACTGGGTTCAATCGAGCTTCAAAGGCGGCTGGACGAGGGCATTTATGACACATATACCCGTACTACCGAACTTTCCGACCCGCTCCAACTGAAGATTTATTTCGGGACGGGTGGCTACTCTAACCATTCGAAATACTCCAATACCGAACTGGATACAATTTTGGGGGGGCTTGACCAGATACTTGACCCGGACGCAAGACGGGAGGCCATCTGGTCAGTTGAGCGCACACTTCTTGTCGATGTCGTTGCTTTGCCCACAGGGTGCTTTGTGCCAAGCTTTATGCCTTATTATCCCCAGGTGAAAAACCTCCGGTGGAACTACATTTCTTATTCAAACATTAACCGCATGGAGGATGTGTGGCTTGATGAATCCTTACGAGTGAAGTAGGCGGAATTTCACCACCGCAATTGCTAAATAAGAAGCTATTGGCTATAATTCGCTCTGAGCAAAATTATATGACCGGTGAGGGAAAAACTCACGTCAGTTCAATTATGTTAGAAGTTTAGCTTATCTTTAGTCCCTCTCGCCTGGATGAACCCACCAACCTGTTCTGGCAACAAGGAGTATAGCGCTTAAAATGTACGAAGTCTTTTACCAGTCTACTATGGTGTTATCGCTAATCATGTCGCTAACCGTAGTAGTCCTGGCCTGGCAGCGCCGCAGGTCCCCCGAAGCACAGGCATTAATGGCGCTAATCATCTTAACATTTATCTGGACGCTCGGTTTCCTTATGGAAGCTAACAGCACCACACTGGAACGGCAACTATTTTTTAACAATATCGGCTATCTTGGTTCCA
>JAQTRN010000253.1 GCA_028711795.1 Dehalococcoidales bacterium
CGGCGATGGATTTCCCACGCCCGCGCCATCAAGACGGCGGAGGACTCTAGCGCAAACACTGCCAGTAGTCTTTAAGGTAGCTCTTGACGTCGTGGATTACTATTTGTATGCCCGCCGGGAAATGGTCGATGTCCAGCCACGGAGGTACCGGCTCCGGTTCCTCAAGGGTGATATCGATACCAGCCAACCCGCAGATCAGGGCGAGCCAGGCATAAGGCAGGACCTTTTTGTTATACCCGGAACCGATCAGGTCGACCACCTTGCCATCGCACATCTGGGCCATTTCTCTTACTTTCTGGCTGATCATGGTAAATCCCTTGACCTGCAAACCCAGGCTGGTCAGGCCATCGCCCGAATGAGGGTCAGAGCCGCCATTCCGGATGATGATCTGGGGCTTGAACTCCCGGGCTACCGGCTCGACTATCTCCTCAAAGACCATGCGGTAGGCCTCACCACCGGCGTAGACCGGCATGGGGATATTGATGGTGAATCCCTTGCCCGCGCCGGAGCCAATCTGGAAGGGGAAGCCGGTGCCGGGGTAGAGGGTACGCGGGTCCTGGTGAATATCGATCACCAGCACCGAGGGGTCGGCATCGAAATACTCCATGGTGCCGTTGCCCGCGTGGGCATCGGTATCCAGAATCAAGATCCGCTCCAGCTTATATTTCTGCTGCAAATATTTGGCGCAGAAGGCGACGTCGTTGTAGACGCAGAACCCTTCTCCGTAGCCGGGTTTGGCGTGATGCATGCCGCCACCGATGGAGACTACCTTGGGGCTCTTACCTCCCTGGACCAGGTCGCAGCCCAGTTTCGCCTGTCCGATAATTAGCCGGGCGGCCTCTTCCAGTTTGCCGGGACGGCCGATGGGCAGGTTATCGCCGCTATGGAATTGGGAGAACTGCCCGGGATAGCTCAGTCCCAGATTAGCGGCCTTGAAATACTCCCGGGTGAAGTCAATATAGTCCTGCTGGCAGATAAGCCGCAGGTCCTCGTTCGTGGCTGGCTCGGCTTTAAAAATACGGTAGTTGTCGTCCTCGGGCAGATTTTCCCTCAGAAATTGGGGGAAGACCTGGTAGCGGTCCCCGCGAAAAGAGTGACCCGGCCCGAAGTCGTACTCCCGCATCTCTTCCCGGTACAGTATTCCAATCTTCATGCTTCCTCCTGATATCTTTATCCACAGGCAGCGCACTGGTAGCCGGAAAGCTACTCACCTGGTCCGTGAAGTCCGGTATTGGCAGCCCGCTGCCCTGGTGCGCAATGGTTCCCATTTTACAGGAAATGCGGAGTGGCGACAATGAAGCGAAGGTCTTGAGCAGGGCGAATATCTCAGGAGACTGTTTTGATAAGGTTTGACTGTTACTGCGGAAAGAGTTACGATATAGACTAACTCTAGTAGCTTTGACAGGGTGTTGAGCATTAAAATGATGTGGCAGAGTCATTTACCGTCACCACAAAGAGATGTTCCGGATGAGAGCCGTGAGGAAGTGGTGGATATCGGGTCTTGCCGGATCGGGTTGAGAGCGTTAAATGAAATCGGGCCGACCGTCGAAGTGAACAACCTCTTCCGTAAGTTGTATGGCCATCCTCACGAATGCAAGACGTTCAATCCCTATATCGCTGAATTCCGGCGTTTCCGGGCGAGAATACTAACCTATTACTCCGGGAACCAGAATGGTAATGGTATCGCTGGCAGCGTTGACTACCGCTACTGGCCCAGCCTGAAATTGGGCTATATTGAAAACGCCTACGTAACTGCCGAGGTACGCCGGCACGGACTGGGGGTGAAGCTTATCAGCTTCGCTACCAATGACCTGCGCGGCAAGGGTAGCTACCGGGTATATGCCTTTTCGACTAATGCCGAGGGCTATGGCTTGCTGGATAGTGCCGGCTTTGCCAATGAGGCCCCGGACAACCCGGCGCGCCCCTGGCACCGGTGGTTTTTAACCTCCTGGGAATCACCCGGTTTACAAACGGGACAAATCCGTTTGTGACCGGACACCGCCGCGGGATGGGACTCAGTCAATCAAGCCCCACATCAATTCCCAGAACTGGGTAATGACATTCCCGTCTTCGGTCCCCAGTAAGACAGCGATGATGTTGTCGACATAGTCACTTAACCGCAGTTTCCACTGGGTGTAATACTTCCCCGTAGGCTGTTGTTCTCCCCTCTCCCACCGTCCAAGTTGATATTCCGATATGCCGATCTTAGCCGCCACTTCTTTCTGAGTCCGGCCGAGTTCCCGGCGGAGTTGGGCCAATGAGGCAGGGTCTCCCTTCTTGACGAGCTGGATCAGATGTTCCACCTGTTGCCGGGTGTAGAGTTGCCCTACCATTTTTGCCTCCTGTAGCCAGAGTGCCGGAGTGGTGTTGGGAAGGGGGAAAGCCACGACGCGCCAGTCCCGTGTGGGAAGTGCCAACCCACCTGATTGTAGCAGTAAGCGGGGTGCCGTGCCAAGACCAACCACCCGATTGCCCGGTTTTGGAGCGGGCAAAATCAGGTCTGGCGGTGTGCTACAATGCGGTATGGACCAGGAGAAGGAGAGCGGAGCCAGGCCGATGTGGGCCAGAGTAATCGAGTGGCTCAAGAAGCGGTACATTCCTCTGT
>JAQTRN010000254.1 GCA_028711795.1 Dehalococcoidales bacterium
GCGAACTGGAGTTGATGCTGGGTATGGCCGGGTTGAAAAACGGCGTGCCGTCAATGGCAACTACTCTGAACTCTCCCGAAGCCAGAACAACAGAGGAGAAACGGCGGTGCCCGATATGCAGTCAGAGAATGAGGAAAACGGCCATCGGCCAGGAGCCGAAAGTCCTCATCGATGTTTGCCCTACCGGAGATGGCCTGTGGTTTGATGGCGGTGAGATAAATCAGCTCATCAGCACACCCCTGGAGACACAGTCAGCCACCGGTAAAGAGGTGCTGGCTTTCCTGGAGGACACTTTTAAAGCCAGGAAACAGTTGTCGCCGAAAGAAACAGTCGACGGGTGACGTCAGTAAGATAACAATAGAAGGAGGTGTCCATGATAGCACTCTGGGTCATTCTCGGAATTATAGTAATACTGTTCTTCATTATCATCGGGATCTACAACGGCCTGGTGAGATCCCGCAACGAAATGAAGAACTCCTGGGCGCAGATTGACGTCCAGCTCAAGCGGCGATACGACCTTATTCCCAACCTGGTGGAGACCGTCAAGGGCTACGCACAGCACGAGCGGGGAACGCTGGAAGCGGTAACCAACGCCCGGAATCTGGCGCAGAGCGTGGCCAACGCTGGCGTCGGCGAGCGTGCCAAGGCTGAAGGCGAACTCAGCAGCGCTTTGGCTCGCCTGCTGGTGGTGGTCGAGAACTATCCCGAACTTAAAGCCAACCAGAACTTCATGGCTCTCCAGGAAGAACTAAGCTCCACAGAAAACAAGATTAGTTTTTCCCGCCAGTACTATAATGACTCAGTCAAGAGACTGAATGACAAGATTCAGATGTTCCCTTCCAACATAGTGGCCTCGATGACCGGGTTTAAGGCTGGCGAGTTCTTCGAAGTCACCGTCGCCGCTGAGAGGGAAGCGCCTAAAGTAAGCTTCACCAAGTAGAGCGATGTGGGAACAGATACGGACCAATCAGATAAGGTCAATCGCTTTGACCGTGGCTCTGGGTGTGCTTTTGCTCGCCCTGGGTTATTTTCTGGGCATATATCTCTTCGATAGTGGCATCGGCGGCCTGATTATCGCCCTGATTGTCTGGGCTATCATGAACCTGATTGCCTACTTTCAGGGCGATAGCATTTTTCTGGCAATCTCACAGGCGAAGAGGATTAGCCGAGACGACCACCCCCAACTCTACAACGTGGTCGAGGAAATGAAAATCGCCTCCGGGCTGGAGAAGATGCCGGACATCTACATTATCGACGACCCGGCGTTGAATGCCTTCGCCACCGGACGGGACCCCAATAAATCGGCGATTGCCATCACCTCGGGACTGCTGCAGAAACTCAAACGTGACGAGCTACAGGGTGTCATCGGTCATGAACTGGCCCATGTCAAGAACCGTGATATCCTGCTGATGACCACGGCCGGCATACTTCTGGGCACGATAGTTATCCTAGCCTGGTACGCCACCAGAATGATGTTTCTCAGCAGCATGACCGGTGGCCGGAGGCAGTCGCGCTCGGGAGGTGGTGGGCAGGCGCAGATAATAATACTGGCCGTGGGCCTGGTGCTGGCCATACTGGCGCCGATCGCCGCCCAGCTACTTTATTTTGCCATCTCCCGCAAACGGGAATACCTGGCCGATGCCTCCTCAGCCCTGTACACCAGATACCCTGAGGGACTGGCCTCGGCACTGGAGAAGCTGGCGACCTCGGAGACCCAGCTAAAGACAGCCAATAAAGCCATGGCGCCGATGTACACCATCAACCCCTTCCGGAAGAAGGACACCCCGCTGGAGGACCTCAGCAGCACACATCCACCGATCGCCGAAAGAATCCGCATTCTCCGTTCTATGGCCGGCGCCTCTCTGGCCGACTATGACCAGTCCTACCGCCAGGTGAAAGGTAGCGGGGTAGTCCCGGCCTCAGCCTTAGCTGGCGCCGCTGCCATACCGCTCAGGGCGGCATCACCGGCCACCGGACTGGAAGAGAACGTCCCCGAAAAAGTCGAGCGCGCCAGGACGACGTCGGACCTGATGTGGCGCCTCAGTAACTATAAGACAATCGACTGCGATTGCGGCACCAGATTGAAAGTACCGCCCAACTTCAGGGGGACTTCCATCAGGTGCCCTCACTGCGGCCGTACCCATCAGGTTAGATAAAGACTGGCCGGGCTCAGGCCTTTTGACCGTGGTCGCTTACCTTCTCAACCTCAATAGTGCACTCATTGACCAGAGTGGCAAATGCGGCGAGCGCGGCCATCACCGGAGCGGCCAGCACTGTGGCCGGAGCCGCCGGATCACCCACGGCTAAAGGGATATCAAGCAGATGCCTTTCCTCCTGAATCAGACATACCTTCCGCGCGTCTCCCCGGCTCACCAGTTGCTTGACGGTCTCTACCAGATTCTTACCGGATACAGTGACCCGTTCTTTATCAGACACATGCACCTCCTTTTTCAGGGTAGCACAGGTTCCGAATGGATACAATCCGGCGCATTGACTCATAATAATAGTTACCGAAAAGGGTATCGTTGCGTCAATAATAGTGTTACCGAAAGGAGGTAAGGTGACACGACGCAGCATAATAGAATACGCCGAGGCGGTCCGGGAT
>JAQTRN010000255.1 GCA_028711795.1 Dehalococcoidales bacterium
CGTTATTCTGTTCCTGCTCTCGCTGTTCCTGAACAGCCCCGGGCTCTATCAGGCCTTTTACGTGGCACAGCCATCCGTTTACACTGGGCTGCTCTTCTTCGGACTGCTCTACACGCCGATAGAGCTAATACTTTCCATGGTGTTGCAGGCGGTCTCCCGCAAACACGAATACGAAGCCGACCGCTTTGCCGCCGAGACCATCGCCGAGCCGGAAGCGATGGCGACCGCGCTGAGGAAGCTTTCTTCGACCAACCTCTCCAATCTGACGCCACACCCCTTCTACGTCTTTCTCAACTACTCCCACCCACCGCTCCTGGAGCGTGTCCGGGCGATACAGCGGCATAAAACGCAACACCAGCCATAGAAACATGCTACAATAGGCACCACGCAGGGAACTGTAGCGTAGTAATTCTAGGGAGGGTTGATCGAGATGGCCAAACCAACTGGACAGTACCGGGTTAAGGTAACCTGGCTGTGGCGAGCCGCTTTTCGCTTCGTATCGCCGGAGGGGAAGATTATTTTTATCGACCCCTGGTTGCGGGACAATCCCATGTGCCCCGCTGAATACAAGGATCCGGGGAAATTAGCCGCCGATGTGATTTTGTTCACCCACAGCCACTACGACCACGAAGGCGATACCGCCGAACTGGCGAAGAAGAGCGGCGCCAGGGTGGTGGCTATCGTCGACCTGATGGAGTCCCTGAAGCAAAAAGGAGTCGCCCCTGAGCAGGTAGCCGCTCTCAGCTACGGCGGAACGGCTGCGGTCGCCGGTATTACCGCCTCCATGGTCCCGGCCTGGCACACCACGCCTCCATCCGTCGGTTTCGTCATCGGCTTTAGCAGTGGCCTCAAGATTTATCACACCGGTGACACCTGCCTTTTCTCGGATATGAACCTCATCAAGTCCCTGCACGCCCCACAGTTGGCCCTGATACCGGTGGGTGGCACCTACACCATGGATGATTACGCCGCCAGCCTGGCGTGTCGCGATTACCTGAAACCCCAATACGTTATTCCGATGCATTACCCCGCCAACCCACGCGACACCTCGCCATCCGACTGCGCCGAAAAGTTCCGCCACCACTTACAGGGCAGCGGCATCGAGGTTGTCATGGCCCGCCCCGGCGAGACCATAGAATTCTAGGGCAAACCGGTGCCTTGAAACAAAAGGCAAGAAGGAGCCGGAGAGATGGAATACGAAGGGAAAGCGCTTACCATAGCCGGTTCTGATTCGGGAGGCGGCGCTGGCATCAGACAATGTTGATTGACACTCACACTCATCTCGATAATTATGAAAATGAGACCGACCTGGACGCCGCCCTGAGGGAGATAGAACAACACCGGATCTACAGCATCAGCAACTCCATGGACCCGCGTTCCTACCAGCACAATCTGGCTATAGCCAGCCGATGCGATCTGGTGCTACCCACCTTTGGCATTCACCCCTGGAACTCCCCAACCTACGCCGATAGGTTAGACGGCCTGAAGGGAATGATCGACCAGAGCCCGATGATCGGTGAAATCGGCCTGGACCATTACTGGGTCAAAGATGCCACCCAATACCCGGCACAGATGAAGGTATTCGAGTTCCTGATCGCCGCCGCCAGTCAGCAACAGAAGACCGTTAACCTGCACACCAAGGGCGCGGAAAAGGAAATATTAGACGTTCTACGCCGCTACCAGGTCCGGCGGGCTATCATTCACTGGTATTCGGGGCCAACGGATATCCTGCTGGACATGGTAGACTACGGGTGCTACTTCACTATTGGCGTGGAAGTACTCCGGGCAGAAACCATACAGGACATTGCCCATAAGTTACCTGTAGAGCGACTGCTGACCGAGACCGATAACCCGGGAGGTCTCAAGTGGTTAATGGCACCACCGGAATGCCAGCGGCTATCGAAATGGTGGTGGCAAAACTGGCCGAGTTGCGGCAGACCACTGTCCCCAGCATGATAGAAACCGTACAGGCTAACTTTTTCCGGCTAATCCAGGATGACCCCTGGTTACTATAGTCCTGGAACGCCGCGCTGAAACTCGCTACCGATAGCACGCCCGACTAACGAAATATAAAGGAGAAGACAAATGGAATTTGGAGTGTCCGATGAGCAAAAGGCCTTCCGGAGAACGGTCCGCGAGTATTGCCAGAAGTATGTGGAACCGAGGTCAAGGGAGATAGACGAAAAGGAAGCCGGTATTCCGGAGGACCTGATCAAAGGGTTAGCCGATATCGGTGTCTTTGGCTGCACTATCCCCGAGAAGTACGGGGGCTCGGAACCACCGGGGGAGGCAATGCAATACGCCAATATCGCCACCCATGAAATCGCCCGAGCGGAACTGAGCATGTCCCTCCCTGTCTATACCCTGCTCACTATCGGCTGGGGAGGACAATTCCTGAAGTACTTTGCCAAAGAGGAAGTAAAAGAGACGGTGCTACCCAAACTGGCTTCCGGAGAGTGGTTCTGGGGAATCAACGTCACCGAGCCCCAGGGAGGGTCAGACGTCGCCGCCAATAAGACTGTCGCTACCCGCAAAGGTAATAAACTCGTCATCAATGGGGAGAAGGCATACATCAGCGGGGTTACCGAGAGCCGGACGA
>JAQTRN010000256.1 GCA_028711795.1 Dehalococcoidales bacterium
AGTATCGGCCGTATCGCCATGGAGTTCAACAATATCGAGTTCCCGCAATATGGCTCTTATTCTCTACATGCCGTCATCGAAGGACAAGAGATGGTCCGTGTACCACTTAAGGTTAGCCCGCCCCCGTCGGTAAACTGACGCTGGCCAGTAGTAAGTGGGCTTTGGACGGTAGTTATTTCAACTAGCCAGCCAGTCTCTCACTAGCGCCTCTTCCTCCCGTTTGCTCCTCACCTGTCCTTCTAGCCTGGCCTCGTGCAGTCTCCGCAGTATCTCTTTCAGCCGCGGGCCAGGCAGTATACCCAGCCTCATCAGGTCATTTCCGGTGAGCACTGACTTGACATAACGTAGCTTATCAAGGAACAGTCCCAGGTTTTGGCGAACAGTCGCCGAATCGGTGGCCAGTGAGTTGGCGGTAATGGCCAGTGGCTTATAGTCCTTGAGTACCTGGTAAATATAGCCTGGCCTGACTTGGGGACTGTCTAACCGGGGAAGCCAGTCTTTGAGGCTAATAGTGTCCCTCAGGACCTGAGCCAATGACTTAGGTAGCCTGAGAAAAGTAAGGAGCGGGTTACTTTGTTCAACGGTCAGGCGATAGAAGAAAAGGGCCAGGTACAGTCCTATCGGTGGTGGGTTAGGGGAGCTTACTTGCCGCGCCTGCTCAAATTTGGCAGCCAGCCAGCCGTTACCCTTAAGTGCCGGTGATAGCTTACCTAACACGCCCAGTTCCTCAGCGCGGAAAAGGACTCTTTCCGGTTGTTTTTCCTGTAGAACGCATTCCAGTTCATAGCGTATCCGGTCGCCGCTGATGGTATCCAGCATTTCAATATCTCTCTCAAGTAGCCGGAGAGTGGTATCTTCTAAGCGGAAGCCCAGGCGCTGTTCGTAGCGCAGGCCGCGCCAGATGCGGGTAGCGTCGTCGATAAAACTCTTTTCGTGCAGGACGCGGATTAGCCGGTGCTTCAGGTCGCCCTGGCCGCCGTATTGGTCGATTAGCTTACCGTAGTAGTCGGGGTTGAGGTGTACGGCCATGGCGTTGATCGTAAAATCGCGGCGGAACAGGTCGTTTTCAATAGAATTGGGTCTGACGCTGGGTAGGGCCCCGGGCTGGGCGTAGCTCTCTGAGCGGGCGGAAGCCAGGTCGACACTCCATTTGTCCCACTGGATTTTAGCCGTGTTGAAACGGGTGTGGATGGTGATTTTCCCGCAGACCATTTCGGCGAGATTTTGGGCCAGTTCAATAGCATTGCCCTCGATGACCAGGTCGAGGTCGAGGTTGGTCTGCCCCAGGAGCAGGTCGCGCACCACGCCGCCCACCAGATAAAGCCTCTGCCCCCTGCCGGCTGCTATTTTCCCGGCCGCTTGCATAAAGGTAGTCAGCCTGGCGGGTATTTCCATTCCCATCCGGCAGGATAAATTAGTACTCTCAGTCATTCTCTTGGACTCGCATGAATGTGGCCAAATTATAGCATACCCGTCTCGGTTGTTATTTGGCGGGTGTTTTTCTATAATGGGTGAGGGTGTAGATTATGAAAGTAGTATCAGTTGTGGGTATGACCGGAGCCGGGAAATCGGCCGTCTCCCGTTTCTTTGAAGATAATGGCTTCGTTAAGATAAGGTTCGGTGACGTTACCGATGATGAAGTCCGTCGGCGGGGTCTGGAGCTCAACGAAGAAAACGAGCGTCAGATCAGAGAACTCCTCAGAAAAAAGTACGGGATGTCGGCTTACGCTATCCTGAATCTACCCAAAATCGAGTCTGCTCACAAACAGTCGGACGTCGTGGTTGACGGACTTTACTCCTGGGAAGAATACACTTTTCTCAAATCACAGTATGGCAGTGATTTCTATGTGGTGGCTGTATGGGCGTCTCCGGCAACCAGGTACAACCGGCTGGCCAGCCGATTGGTGCGGCGTCTGACACTCGAAGAGGCCGTTAGCCGGGACAAGGCCGAAGTGGAAAATCTGAACAAGGGTGGTCCGATTGCGGTGGCGAATTTTACTCTGATCAATGAATCTTCCCTGAAGGACCTGAAGAAGGAAGTGGAGCGGGTTATCTCCAAACTGAGGGGAAGTAAATGACGCGGCCGGGTATTGATGAGTATTTTCTGAAGATAGCTTCGGTGGTCGCCGAGCGTTCCACCTGCCGCCGGCACCATGTGGGCGCAGTAGCAGTCAGGAACAAACACATTCTGTCGACCGGCTATAACGGCGCCGCTTCCGGCTTGAAAGACTGTTTAGAGCTTGGCTGTCTTCGTGACGAGATGAATATCCCTTCCGGGGAAAGACACGAGATTTGCCGGGCGATCCATGCTGAGCAGAATGTGATCATACAGGCGGCCCTCCACGGGATAAGTCTCGAGGGCTGTACGATATATGCCACTCATACACCGTGTGTCCTTTGTGCCAAGATGCTGACCAACGCCCAGATAGACCGGTATGTCAGCTTTGGCAAATACAACGATGATGCCTTCGTGGACCTCTTTGGTCAGTCCGGTATTAAATTTGATATCAGGGAAAGGCCGTCATCCTGTATCAGCTATCTTGATTGAGATCAGGTATTTTCGCCCTGATAGATACCCTGGTAGCCTTCTGTATCCTG
>JAQTRN010000257.1 GCA_028711795.1 Dehalococcoidales bacterium
TGGCGGCAAAGTTCGGCGGCGACACCATTCTGGCTAGCGAGATATTCCAGAATGCTATTAGCAAGCTGCAACAGGCGCAACCCGCGGTGAGTGGCCTCGTACCCACGGAACAACTGTTAGTCCTGCTGCTCAACCAGTTCACTTTTTTCCTGCTGCTGATTCCCACCATGATCGCTATAAGCGTGGCCACTTTCAGTATTGTCGAGGAAAAACTTTCCAGGAGTCTGGAGGCGCTGCTGGCGACGCCGGTCAGGACCTCAGAACTCCTTCTGGGTAAAGCCCTGGCTGGAGCGCTGCCGGCGGTGATAGCCACCTGGGTCTGCGCCGGAGTCTTTTTGCTGGCCACCAGCGCCCTCGGCTGGGGACACCTCCACCGTTTTGTCACTACCCCCTCCTGGTTTTTGAGTCTCTTTGTACTCACTCCAGCCATAACACTGCTCAGTTTCATCCTGGGAGTGATCGCTTCTTCCCGGGCCAAAGACGCTCGCGGCGCTCAAACCCTGTCCCTGGCCGTGATTTTCCCGATCTTCGCCCTCATCGGAGTGCAGATTACCGGACTGGTATGGTTTACTCCCTTACTGACTCTCGCCTTGGCAGCCGGAGTGGTCCTGGTTGACGTATTGACGTTGCGGGGCGCCGTGCGGCTCTTCCGGCGGGAGTCGATCATCATCGAGTGGCGTTAGAAAACTCACTTCCGTGCCCTTCGGGAGTAACCAGTCATATAATGTATGTTCCCCAATAGACTTGACGCCTTGACACGGATTTCACCGATGGTATAGTTAAAATATGATCCTTTAGCCGGTACCGGGCCAAAACAAAAAACTTAGGGGGTAAGTTAAAATGGCGAGAATAACCAGGTTAGCCATCATCAAGATACTGAGTGACGTTCCCGAAGAAAAGCAGTTCTGGTGTTCGAACGGACAAGTATTTAGAAACCTTTCCGATTTGGGAGTAGCACTGGGACGAATGAGCGAGGAGACCTTTTATTACCACGCTAATGAGACCAAGAACGACTTCGGTAAATGGGTCCGGGAAGTGGTCGGCGATGAAAAGCTGGCGCGAGACCTGGACAAGAACCGTAATGCGCTTCAGGCAGCCAAAACAGTCACCAGCCGTATCACCTGGCTGCATAACCGGAGTTAGACGGTGAGGGCACGGTCAGTTGTCACTGTATCCTGGAGATACGTAAGGTCAGCGTCAACCAAACGCGGAAAGAATTTTGAAAACCTGGCTGGCTTACGCTTAAAAATACTTGACATTGGAACAGGCAAATGATATATACATTCTAATAATGTTAATTCAGGAATCTCCGATTACTGATTTTAGAAAGGAGATGCAAGGAAGGAATCAAGTGACTAAAGTAGCCACCATAGTAAAGAACCAGCCTAATGAGGCGGAGGAGCCTCCCAGTACTAACGCCACTTCCAAAGATGTGGCGGAAGAACCTCTAGGTACGATTGCCACCATGGTTGCGGTGGCGGAACGATCCCCTCGGCGGACAATTGCCCGATATGAAAACATCGCCAGCCAGGCCAGCCAGGAAATGTGGAATGACTGGAGATGGCATTTCAGAAACAGAATTACCACTATCGACCAACTGACTAGTTTTATCCCCCTTTCTGATCAGGAACAGGCACAACTACGCTTGGTAACCACTAAATATCCACTGGCGATAACGCCGTATTACCTGTCGCTGATCAATGTTAATGATCCTGACGATCCGATTAGAAAACAGGCGGTCCCTTGTTTCGCGGAAATATCTCAGGGTGAGATCGGCTTTGAAGACCCACTGGAAGAGAAACGGGACTCGGTTGCGCCTGGCCTGGTGCACCGCTATCCCGATCGCGTATTGATGGTACTGACGGATCTGTGCCCCATGCTTTGTCGGCACTGCACCCGTAAGAGAGAGTGGCAGCATGGCAACTGGGTACGTACCCCGGAAGAAATCGAAGCCATGCTGGACTACATCCGGAAGAACCGTAACGTCAGGGACGTTATTATCTCCGGCGGCGACCCGCTGACCCTTTCGACGCGCCGATTGGAGGAGGTTATATCCCGAATAAGGCAGATAGAACATGTGGAGATTATCCGTATCGGTACCCGATTCCCGGTGGTATTACCGCAGCGTATCGATGACGAGCTCTGTGCTATGCTGTCCAAGTACGGACCCATATGGCTGAATACCCACTTTAACCATCCGCGGGAGATAACGCCGGAAGCGGCCCGGGCTTGTGACCGGTTGCTGCGGAGTGGTGTGCCCGTAAACAACCAGACCGTGCTCCTGCGCGGGGTGAACGATACTCTGGCAATACAGAAACGGTTATGCCAGGGATTATTGAAGATAAAGGTACGCCCTTACTACCTGTTCCAGTGCGATGAGGTACAGGGAACAGAGCACCTGCGGACCTCGGTTGACGTGGGGATCAAGATTATTGAAGGCCTGCGGGGGTACACCTCAGGTCTGGCGATACCGACCTACGTTATCGACCTGCCTGAAGGAGGCGGCAAAGTACCGATGCAGCCTAACTATGTCCTGGCACGCACCGAAGAGGCCTGGTTACTGCGCAACTATCAGGACCACCTTTTCCGCTACCGGAA
>JAQTRN010000258.1 GCA_028711795.1 Dehalococcoidales bacterium
GTACTCAACCAGCTTTCCGACTTCTGGTTCGAAGAGACCAAACACCTGGTGCTGAATCACCTGGTAGAAGTGATCAATGATGTCCGCCATCTGGACAATTATCTCTCACCAGGGAAACGCTTCTCTTATCCGGATTACCTGGCGGGACGGTCAATGGTCGTCAAAATAGCACAACGTCTTCCGGTCGAGTGTGTCGTCCGTGGCTACCTTTCCGGGTCCGCCTGGACAGAGTACCAGCAACAGGGTACGGTGTCCGGACTTACTTTACCCGAGGGTTTACTGGAGAGTCAGGAACTCCCCCAACCACTCTTCACGCCAACCACCAAAGCTGAATCGGGACACGATCTACCCTTATCCATGAACGAAATGGAACGACTCCTGGGTAAAGCCTTAGCCGGGGAGATCAGGGAGAAGAGTCTGGCTATCTACCAGTATGCCCAACAATATGCGCGGACGAAGGGTATTATTATCGCTGATACCAAAATGGAATTCGGGCTGGACAATAATAGGCTCATCCTTATCGATGAGCTATTGACTCCGGACTCGTCGCGTTTCTGGGATATCAAGGAATACCAGGTCGGCAAGCCCCAGCCCAGTTATGATAAGCAACCGGTCCGTGACTGGTTGGTCCAGACTGGCTGGAATAAAGAGCCACCGGCGCCGATGCTACCGCCTGATGTCATCGCCGCCACTACCAGGAGGTACGAACAAGCTTACGAGCGGCTAACGGGGCAGAAACCGACATAGAAGATCGCTGAGGCTTAAGAGCCCGCAGCCTCACTTCTTCTCCCCGGCTTCGCCCACCTTTTCTATTTCAATGGTACATTCATTAACCAGCACGGCGATCGCCGCTACTGCCGCCAGTATCGGAGCTGCCAGTACGGTAACGGCGGCTGCTGAAGCACCAACGGTCAATGGGATGTCGATCAACGGTCGTTTGTTATGGATTAAGCGAATCCTCCTGATGTTACCCTGATGTATCAACTCCTTTACCTTTTCGACTATTTGGTCGCTGGATATAGTGAATTTCTCGGTTTCCGTCATGGCGAACACCCCCTTTTATCAAGATGTACGGACGGATATTATGATGATTAAACAAATGGTTTTTTCTGGGTAGACTGGCAATACTCTTTGACCTCCGGTCTATTTAAGTATATCAATGACAGGATGCCAATCGTGGTACCGAAGGGTATGCTAAACAGACTCAGGACGGCGTGGATAATAGCTGTAATTCGGCCCCACTCTCGCCCAATGATCAAGCCGGCGCCGGCGGTTACTGCCAGTGCCACATAAGTGAAGAGCAACACTTCGGCAACGCTTAGTCCAAAGAGCCCTCCGGCCCGGGGATAGCTTACAAACTTAAGTACAACTGGAAAAGCAAAGATAATGATCGCCGCCATACCAACAAGTGCGATGGTGGCGCTTAAGAATTCCCAGATGATAATTAAAATCAATAAATCGGGTTTCTTCACTGGCATCACTCCTCATTTGTATGTCAGCCTGGAAGTCTTCCAGGTCAGGCCAGACTCTGGATCAGGGTTCGAGCAATTCTTTGGTCGTTGGCAATTTGCCGGCGATGCGTTCATCAATTCGGGTAGCCGTATCTAAAGCCCTACCCAGAGCCTTGAATACTGCCTCTGCCTTGTGGTGGTCATTTTTCCCATAGGCAATCTTGACATGGAGGTTCAGTTTAGCCTCGGCGGCAAAAGATTCCAGAAAATGTCTTACCAGGTCAGTAGAAAATCCGGCCATATCATTTTCACTAAAAGGCAACTCCAGCACCGTATAGCCCCGACCACTGATGTCCACGGCTACCATAGCTAAAGCATCGTCCATAGGCACCACCGCGCTGGCCATACGCACAATACCGAGTTTTTCTCCCAGGGCTCGACTTAATGCCCTGGCGAGGCAAATAGCGACGTCTTCCACCAGATGGTGCTGGTCATCGCCGGTAGCTTGAATGGTTATGTCAAATACCCCGTGGCGCGCTACCTGTTCCAGAAAGTGATCCAGCATAGCGATACCGGTGTGTATTTTACATTTGCCACTACCATCAAGATTTAACTCCAGACTAATATTGGTTTCCCGGGTCTTTCTTTTGATAGTCGCTACTCTATTGGACACCTGTCTATCCTCCTATCTGCCTGAGTGCCGTGATGAGGGCATCAGTGTGCTGCGGTTTCCCGACGCTGATACGGATACAGTGGCGCAGACGCGGCTCACTGAAGTAACGGACAAGTATTCCTTTCGCCTGTAATTTTTGTTGGAGCTCGAAACCATCACCACCCCGGACGGAGCACAGAATAAAGTTAGCCTGTGATGGCATTGGCGTTAACCAGGCCAGCTTCTTTAATTCCGCATACAGTCGGTCTCTTTCCGAGACTATTGCTCGTACCCGGCTCATTAAGTAATCAACATCTTTGAGTGATTCCTCTACGGCTATCAGGGCAGCCACATTGACGTTATATGGGATCTTAATTCTCAGTAGCAGGTCGGCAATTCGGAGAGGAAAGATGCCATACCCGATTCTCAAGCCGGCCAGGCCAGCCCACTTGCTCAGTGTTCGCAGTACTATCAGGTT
>JAQTRN010000259.1 GCA_028711795.1 Dehalococcoidales bacterium
GCGATATGCCCCAGATGCAACGGCCCATTGGCATAAGGCCAGGCCACGCCGATAAAAATTCTTTCACTCATAATCTATTCTCCAACCGGCAGTACCATTATCGCCTACTCAGAAAAGAAGGTAACTACTTCCTCATCCTTCTCTGTTTTGACGTGAGCATAGCCCTTCTCCAGACAGCACTTAACACAACAATGCGATGGTGTCCCCTCGGCTGACTCGACACCATCCTTTTCGTCAATAACCAGATAACGCTCAAGATAGGGAACAACCTGGTGACAATTGTCACAACGGACTTCCCCTAATGAAATACATCCCTGGCGCATTTTCAACCCCCTCAAACTAAAACATAAATATTACAATTTTATCCAAATCCGGTACAGCTCTTTTTTCGGTAGACTTTCCTCAGCAGCAATTTGGGCAATGGCTTCTTTCGCCGGAATACCCCCGAGACGCATCTTGCGCAGTCTCTTTTCAATAGCATCCGTCAGTTGCGTCGTCGGCCCCTTTCTACCCTCAATGACCAGAGTAAACTCTCCTCTGGGCTCACTGAAGTGGGCGATTGCCTGGTTGATGGTCCCACGAAAAACCTCCTCGTAAATCTTGGTGAGCTCACGGCAAACCGCAATCCTTCTATCACCCAGCACCAGCAGGACCTCGTTCAGCGCGTCCAATAAACGATGCGGCGATTCTAAAGCAACGATAGTCCCAGGTTCATTAGCGACGGAACCCAGCAGCAGCCGCCGCCCACCCGGCCGATGCGGCAGAAAACCAATATAAGTGAACCGGTCGGTTGGTAAGCCAGAAACAACCAGTGCGGCGATGATGACCGAAGGACCCGGGATAGGTACCACCGGTATCCCTCGCGGATTAGCCGCTACCACCAGTTCATAACCCGGGTCCGATATGCCAGGCATCCCGGCATCCGAGACCAGAGCCACATCCTCGCTTTCCAGGCGCTGTAGAATGTAATCAAGCTTTGTCCTTTTATTACGCTCATGATAACTCGTCGCCGATGTTTTGATATCGTAGGCATTCAGCAGCCGCCTGGTATACCGGGTATCCTCAGCGGCGATGAGTTTCACCTCACGCAAAGTCCGCAGGGCCCGCAAGGAGATATCATCCAGATTACCGATGGGAGTAGCTACAATGTACAGGGTAGGCATTGTCTCTTGTCTTTCAAATCCCGCTAATTATAGCCCATAGGCAAGCACTCGTCTACAATATGAGTGATTTGACACGTTAACCGATTAGCTTAATAATTAGATATCAGGGAACCACCATGAAAGTACTCGTAACCGGCGGCGCTGGTTTTATCGGCCGTAGCCTGGTAGATGACCTGCTGGCTAACGGGATTGAAGTCCGCGTGCTCGACAAAGCCGAAGGAGCACTCGCTACGATAGACAACCCGGCTCTGGAAATCGCCGAGGGCAGTACCGAAGACCCGGAAACCGTTCATCAGGCCGTGGAGGGCGTCACAGTTATCTATCACCTGGCGGAGACTTTCTCTTCCCGGCCTCGCGAGATACTGGACATCGATATTCAGGGTAACATTAATCTTCTGGAAGCAGCCGCCAAGAATGGGATAGAGCACTTTCTTTTTGCCAGCACTCACCGTGTTTACGGTAAACCCCGGTACCTACCGGTAGACGAGGAGCACCCCCTCCACCCTGAAGAATCAGGACGGGCTCTTCATGCTATCTTCAAGCTGGCTAACGAGAAGCTCTGCCTGACATACTGGCAGGAACACCGTTTGCCGGTAACCATCTTCCGGTTCTGGTGGTCATTCAGTCAGGATATTGGCGGGAAAGCGCTCCGGACCCTTATCGACACCGCTCTGGCGGAAGAGCCGATAATAATCCCGGAAAAAGCCGGGGGCAATTTCTTGCATAATGATGATGCTACCGCTGCCTTTCGCCTGGCCACACTCAATGATGCTGCTTACGGCCAGACTTTCAATCTTTCCAGCGGGACCTTCACTACCTGGCAGGAGTTGGCTAAAACCGTCTGCCGGTTGACGGGGTCTTCGTCACGAATCGAACTGGTTCCCCAGGATGAATGGCAAAATAATTCCCTGATCAGTATCGATAGAAGTATTACCTACGAATGTGACCTTGACATCAGTAAAATCAGACGCCTGATAGGCTATAAGCCCGGGTATTCCCCCAGCGAAGTAGCCGACCGGTTGACTGAGGCGGTGACCCGATTAGTATTAACCAGAAAAAAGAAATAACGTTCTCTTGACTTCGCACCCCGGTGTCTGATATAGTTTCCTTCCAAGAAAGGACGATAAGATGACGGCTCCCAAATTTAAGCAGCTCCGCAATTCTTACGGATTCGATGAAGTCGCAATAGTCCCCGGAGACATAACCACCAACCCTGACCAGACCAATGTTGATTTCAAAATAGGGAATTTTACTTTCTCCATTCCCATTCTCGCAGCGGCCATGGACGCAGTAACCGATGTAAACTTTGCCATCCTCATGAGTCAGGCAGGCGGGCTGGCTGTCCTCAACCTGGAAGGAATCCAAACCCGGTACGATAATCCCCAGGAGATACTCA
>JAQTRN010000260.1 GCA_028711795.1 Dehalococcoidales bacterium
TGGGTGGCGTGGCGCCAACGGCTGTCCTTTTCGGTCGTTACCTTCATCGAAAACATGGAGTCTATCCCAAAGACCTGTGGTCGGTGCGTATCATGACCCTGGGTAGTGTGCCAGGTATCAACACCCGTTATGAACCGGTACTGGGGGCATTTTATGGGCCAACGGCTATCCGTGAGATATACGGCGCTACCGAGGGTATGTTTGGCCAGCAAATGGATGAACGGCGGGCCTGGGTACCCAATTACGACCTCTTTTTCTTTGAAGTGAAGACCGGCGCCGGCGTCAAAATGCTATATGAGATGCGGCCCGGTGAAATGGGCAGTCTCGTTGTTTCGACCCCTATCCTGCCGCGCTATGAGATCGGCGACCTTATTCTTGCCTTCCGGCCACCATACTATCGTTGTATTGGCCGCAGCTACTGGTGGACTCCGCTGTATTATGCCTGGAACGAGCTTTTGTCCTTTAATCTGGGTCGGCTTTGAATGCTGGCTTAACTAGCGGCGGCGGAACAGGTTACGCAATACGATAATCAGTCCGATGGCAATCAACACGATAGGCCAGACGAGCCCCCAGCCTACTAGCCCTCCCAGGCCAACGCCTATTAGAATGAACCCCATGATTAGACTACCCGTAATACCCCAGCGCTGCTCCGGTATCAACAGCCGAATGATTGCCGCTAAAAGTACGATGGCGCCCGCCCCTACGAATATAACCGCCCAGGTGTTCCACCAGTTGAAGTCGTGCCCGAATCCGGTAGTATCCGCCAGTAAGACCAGCCCTGCCCAGATGAGGACAGCGGCCCATATCAGAGTATCAGCCCGGTTATGTCGCCCCTTCTCTTCTTTCTCGCCTCTCCCCTTTTCTTCCTTCTCGTTGCGCGGACGTTCAGCCATAGTGCCCTCCTCGTCGTGATTGCTTAGACACATTTATAGCATAAATCGGGCGGGAAATGAATAAACGGGTAGGGGGCATCAGCTATGAAAGACCAGCCATTTTCAAAATTTCGGGGACTATCTGTTCTCGGCCGATGGCCATGATGTGAACGCCGTCACATATACCGGTTTCTTTTATCTGCCGAATAACGCGGGCGGCGATTTCTACCCCTTTCCTGGCGGTCTCACCTTTTTGCGTCTGGGCTAATTCATCAATCATGTATTGCGGTATGGTGATGCCGGGAACATTGTCGTTCATGTACTGGGCCATTCTGACGCTGACGATCGGGACTATGCCGGCCAGGACCTTGATCTGGCTGTCCGTCTTACGGATGAATTCTATTAGTCTCTCGAGTTCATCAAGTTGGTAAACAGCCTGCGTCTGGACAAAGTCTATACCGGCTTCCATCTTCTTCCGGAGCTTAATTTGCTGAGGCTCGATGGGTTTTGCGGAGGGATGGGCAGCGGCTCCGATGTAAAAGTCGGGACTGCCATCCAGTTCGTTGCCGGCGGTATCTCTGCCCGAGTTCAAGGTGTGGACAAGATGGATTAACTTTATTGAGTCGAGGTCGAAGACGGGTCTGGCCTGTTTATCCTCCCCGGCCTCAATGGGGTCGCCGGTGAGGCAGAGAATATTGCCGACTCCGCGTGACCAGGCCAGCAGCAGGTCTGCCTGTATGGCCAGTCGGTTACGGTCGCGACAGCTTACCTGGAGTATTGGTTCGCCGCCATGTTCTTTGATGAGCAGGCAAGAGCCCAGAGAAGGGTAGCGCATGATCGCCCGTTGGTTATCCGTGGCGTTAAGAGCCGCCACACTGTCTTTGAGAAGCTCAATATGTTCCGCCATTTTGACAGTATTGGTACCTCTGACCGGTGAGATCTCGGCAGTAACTATAAAATCCCCGCTTTTAAGCGTCTCGCGAAAAGGTCTGACCATATTTCACTCTCTAAGTGTATTAATGGGATAAAAAAGGAGAGCACTTTTTGGGGTGCTCTCCTTTCACAAGCTAACGGTACACGAACTCAACTCTCTCGCGATGATCACCACCGCACCAGGTGTCTGTCTGCTGACTGACCTTCCTTTACTTTATGAGCCAAGTTCGAGGTCCTGGTGCCCCGCTCTCTAGCAGGGCATTAACTGTCAACCTGCCACACTCCCAGCACTGCGTGAAGCCTCATACCCACCTCCGCAGCCATATCACCGGTGCCTTACCAGGTCACCTAACTATATTCAAACACAGATATCCAGTTTTGTCAAGTCGCCACTGGCCATGGGCGCTATCTAAAAAAGAATAGGCTAATCGTCTCTTGCTTACGGCGGACAGCGCTCATATTAATCTCCCAGAGTGGTTTGAGTTATCGTTAACGGTCGCCGTAGCACGCTTTCTCAGTCGACGGATCAGGAAAGTCACCAGGTATAGAACAGTGAGACCGCCCAGTGAAATGAAGAACAGGTGCACTGGCTGTAGCACGGCGGTGGCGCCGGCGGTCATCCCGAGTAAGATATAAATCGCATCCCAGATTACACTGGAAAGCATGACTCCCAGGGCTAGAGTCCTGGGAGTTTTCTTAATGGCGAGAGTCACCGTTATGGGTAATCTGAGTCCAATCAACCTG
>JAQTRN010000019.1 GCA_028711795.1 Dehalococcoidales bacterium
GAAGGAAAGCTCGAAAGTTCTGCCTATTGTCACCCCAACTCCAGTTTGAGCGCTCTTTGGTAGCTCAGTGTACCTCACACCGGAGCTGGGAGCAGACTCTGGATGGCCTTATTTGCTTTAGCTGGCCGGCTTCAAGAACTGGTCAATCGTATCCCGTAAGTCCTGGAGGCTGAACGGCTTGCTGATATAGCCTTCGGCGCCTATCTCCCGGGCGAGCTTTTTATTAAGATCATAGCCGATACCACTGAGCATGACTATGGGAATCTTGTTAGTTGTCTGGTCAGTCTTGATGATAGAGCACGCTGTGTACCCATCTGTCTTGGGCATCATGATATCCATCAGGATAAGGTCCGGGTTCTGACCCTGCGCCATCCGTATGGCTTCATCTCCGTTGTTAGCTTCAAGAATGGTGTATTCGCTATCCAGCAGGTCACGCAGCAGGCTCCGGATATTCGTCTCGTCATCAGCTATCAGTATCTTCTTTTTATCCATCTAATTACCTCCGTTTTCGTCCGGTCACTCGCCGGTAATAGCGGTATCCAGTGGTTTGCCGACTTTTTGCTTCATCCTGTCTAGAGTCTCTTTAATCTTGGTCCTTAATTCATCTGGTGTGAAAGGTTTGGGCAGATACGGCCTCTGGGTAAGCTCGAGAAAGCGCTCAGTGTACACATCAATATCCCCGGTAGTGAATATGGTGCCGTTAATAAGTCGCGGGTGTTTTTCAATAATGAACTGGTAGAGTTCCTTGCCGTTCATTACTGGCGTCCGGATGTCGATCAGGCACAGGTCATACTCTTTCTGGTCCAGCATTTCTTGGGCCACCCGCCCGTTGACAGCGAGGTCGACTTCGAAACCATCCTTAGTGAGTAGCCGGTAACAGACCTCGGCGATGGCCGGTTCGTCTTCCACTACCAGGAATCTCTTCCAGTGAGCGATACGTTCTTCCATTTGGCACCCCTCCCCTCATTTAAATTATTGGCAGTTCGACGGTGAAAGTGGCTCCTTTACCGGGTTCACTTTCGGCATATATCCGGCCATTATGTTCGGTGATTATCCCGTGGCAGATACTCAAACCCAAACCGGTGCCCTTGCCCACTTCCTTGGTCGTGAAGAAGGGGTCAAACAGGTGCCCCAGGATCTCTCTGGGAATACCCGGGCCATCATCTTTGAAAGCGATTTTGATGTTATCTCCGGATCTTATAGTGGTTATGACCATGGTACCGCCATGGTGAGCTTCGTTCATGAAGTACTCGGCGTTGATGATGATATTGAGGAAGACCTGCTGCATCTGAAAGTAATCAATCGTGATTTCGGGCAGGTCGGGTGCCAAGTCCTTAATTACCTGGATATTGTTTACCTTCTGCTCGTAACTGCGTAACTCAAGTACTTTGTTAATGACGCTGTTGAGATCGACCATCTGCTTTGTCGTCGGGTGTTTCCGGGCGAAGGTGAGCAGGTTTTTGACCACGCGGACGGCGCGCTGGGCTTCACTGGACACTATCTCCAGGTCTTTTCTGACGTCGCTGCCGAGGTCACGGTTCAGGAGTAGCTGGGAGAAGCCGATGACACTGGTCAGTGGGTTGTTTATTTCATGGGCGATGCCGGCGGCCAGTTCCCCGATTGAGGCTAACCGGTCGGTGACGATCAACTGTTCCTGCATCCTTTTGCGCTCGGTGATGTCCCTGATGACGGCGACCAGACCGGTAGCGTTACCGTAGCTGTCCTTGAAGACGGCAGTGCTGAGATCGGCCGTGAATTCGCCACTTTTTCCGGTTAGCAGGGTGTATTCGCTGGCGGTTGTCTTTCCGTTTTCCAGCGTGTTTTTAGTGTTCTCCATAACTTTGGTCCGGTCGTTGGGGGCTACCAGGTCCGTGATATTCAGGCCGATCATTTCTTCTCTGGTATATCCGTGCAGGTGGACCAGAGACTCATTAACACCTGTGATCTTACCATTCAGGTCGGTCACTAGTATGCCATCGGTTACGGAATCAAACATCAGCCGCATGGTCTCTATTGTTTGTCGTAGTGCTTCCTCCGTCCGTTTTCGGTCGGTGATGTCGCGGATGATGGCCATGTCAGCCGGTTTTCCTTCGTATTCGATCACACTGGCATTAATTTCAACCGGTATGCTGGCCCCCTTTAGGGTGAGGATTTCTATTTCGTATCGATTTGGAGTCTCATGGCCGGCCAGCCTTTGTCGGTAGCGGTCAATGACCAGTTGTTTGTATTTCGGAGCGACAAAATCAATAAATGCCCGGCCGATTGTTGACTGTGCCGTAAATCCGGTGGTTTCCATTATTTGGGAATTAGCGAACTTCACCACACCGTCTTGAAGGATAATAATGCCGTCGTTCCCCTGCTCGACGAGGGTGACGTATTTCGTCTCTGATTGACGCAGTTGCTTTTCTATTTGCCGGTGCCCCGTGATGTCACGGGCGGTTACCAGGATCTCAGCGGGTTTCCCGTCAGGACTGCGCAGGAAGCCGCACTTGATCTCGACCGGGACCGTAGAGCCATCTTTACGGACTAGCTCAATCTCCATAGCTCGCGAGCGGGACGGATTCTCCGAGCTCCTGGTTTCTGCGGACATCTCCTCGTAAAAAGCCTCCATGGCCCGGTCAAAAGAGGCGGGGGTAAAGACCTCCACCATCTTCTTGGCCAGGGCTTCCTCAACGGTATAACCCAGCAGAGAGGTAACGGAGGGCGTGATAAAGGTCAGATGCATATCCAGGTCTACAGTCCAGATGACATCCTTGGTATTCTCGGCTAGCAGACGGTAGTGCCTCTCACTCTGGCGTAACGCCTCTTCGGCCTGTTTCCGTTCGGTAATATCGGTGACAGCGGCATTGAACCCGATGGTCTCGCCCTCTTCTTTGATGGGTGTCAGGCTGGCATAAAGGTAGATGATCTGCCCCTTCTTGTGAACGGCTCTCAACTCTAAATGATGTTTGTTCCCGGAGCCGTACAGAGCCTCCTGGAGCAGTGGTTTGATGCGCTCCTTATCCTTGGGATACAAAAAGCTGGTGAATTGTTTACCCCGAATTTCCCGTCCGGTATAGCCGGTGATCTGGGCCATTGCCTTGTTGACAAAGGTTATCTTTCCCTTCCGGTCTATGGTGGCGACTCCGGCATGGGCATCTTCAACCAGGCTACGGTACTTCTCTTCGGATTGTCGCAGTGCCTCTATGGTCTGCCACCGTTTGGTGATGTCGGTAACTACCGATAGCAAGCATGGTTGGCCATTGATCTCGATACGCTCGGCGGAGAGCAGGCCGAGAAATACCTCCCCCGATTTTTTACGATACCGGACCTCCTGGTTCTTGACCCGTCCCTGTTCCAGTACCATGTTTTGTATCCGGGTACGGTCGGCCGAATCAGTCCAAACGCCTAGCTCTAAGCTGGTACGCCCGATTACTTTGGCCCGGTGGTGGCCGGTGATACGGGTGAATCCCCGGTTTATATCCAGGTAGCGCCCTTCCGGTATGGTGGTGATACTCATGGCATCAGGACTGGAATGGAAGGCCTTGGCGAACTTCTCCTCCGATTGCCGCAGTTGTTCTTCGGCTTGCTTACGTTCAGTGATATCATGGAAGATGCCTACCAGGTATTCTTTCCCGGAGAGTATGATGGGAAATGAATTAACATCGGCGAAGAAGACACTGCCATCCTTTCTTTTTACCGGGATGTCGTGCGCCATGGTGCTCCCTTTTTTGGCTGGCTTCTGGAAAAGGGCCGTGACGTAAGGCAGGTCTGTCTCTGGATGGATATCCATGACCCAGAGGTTCTCTAATTCCTCCGAGCTATAACCCAGCATCCGGCTGATGGTCTCGTTAGCGGCATAGAATTTCGCAGTTTCCGTATCGGCAATGATGATTCCATCAGCGGCATTATTGAACACCGCCCGGAACCGCTGTTCCGATTCCATTAGCTCGACCTCTGTCTGCTTGCGCCTGGCTTCGGACGTTTCCAGTTCGGCTACTCGCCAGCGCAGAGTTTGCAGTTCCTGGATAAGCTGGTCTCTAGATTTAGTTATGGTTCCCATAAAACTGTTCCTTTGTGACTGGTGGCAATATTATGGTCTAAAAGAGACTTTTGTCAATAACTGTCCATTAAGGTAGCGTCTTAAATGATGGATGCTCTCAGCCAGCTCTGGTAACCCGGTGTGCCTCTGTCTTTAGCTTGTTTATCTCATCTTCAGTGAACAGCCGCCATCCCCGCCGGTCCCGGTATTCAGCTTCGTTAAATATACCTTCGGCCAGCCAGCGGAAAAGGGTAGTCCGGCTGATACCGACCATCTGACAGACTTCGGCTGTTCGGTAATATGTCTGACCGTTTACTATTATGGGCATATCACGACACCTCCGATACTAGTCAGATATACCCTATTATTTCCACGGCTCTTCGTAAATCCTTCTTTAGTACTATTCGGGCATACGTAAGTCCTGGGTCATGCGTTTCCAAAAGAAATCCGTACGCTTGCGACTAAAGAAGCAGTGCATATACGGGCGGAGTATAATTTGGCAATTATCGGGACTGATTCCAGAGTCTACAAAAAGGAATACTACCGTGAGTTATGGGTACTGGATGGGATCAGGGTGGATCAGATGTTGAACAGGAAAGTGATGACATCGCCGTTTTTAACGGTGTAGTCTTTGCCTTCCAGTCGCAAGAGGCCTTTCTTGCGGGCTTCAGCGATACTGCCGCATTTCATCAGGTCGCTGTGGCTGATTACTTCGGCCCGAATAAACCCTCTTTCCATGTCCGAGTGGATCTTACCGGCGGCTTTGAGGGCGGAAGTCCCATTGCGGATTGACCAGGCTTTGATCTCACCGGAGGCAATAGTAAAGAAGGAGATTAGACCCAGCAATTCAGACGATAATTCAATGATACGATCGGCCCGGGACTCTTTGATACCAAATTCGGCGCGGAATTCGGCTGCGGCCTCGGGCTCCAACTGGGCCAGTTCCATTTCCAGCTTGCTACAGAGGGTGATTACCCGGCAGTAAGGCCGGGCGTACTGCGAATTCAGTTCGGTTTCCCAGGATGTTGCCTGGCTTACCTGGTCTTCCCCGATGTTGATGACAATAAGGAGTGGCTTGGCGCTGAGGAACTGAAAGCTGGTGAGCGCCCTGACTTCAGCCGGGCTTAGCTTCATTTCACGAATGGGGATATCTTTCTCCAGATCGGTCTTAATCTTTGCCAGCATGTCCTTTTCCTGGAGTAGGCCCTGGCGTTCCAGTTGTTTGGCTCCCTTAAGTGATACCTCGATCTTTTCCAGTCTCCGGTCGATGATACCGATATCTGAGAAAACCAGTTCCAGGGCCATGGTGGCGATATCCCGCTTGATGTCAAGACTGCCGGCGACATGCGGAATGCTGGGGTCGGCGAAGGCGCGGACAACGTTAATCAGGGCATCGGCGTTGCTGAGTTGGGCCAGGTATTGGCCACTGATACCTTTCTCCGCTACCGGACCCTTCGCCGCGGCGCTGATATCGTGGTACCTGACCTCAGCCGGGACTACTTTCCGGGGGTGGAGTATAGCCGCCAGTGTCTGGAGCCGTGGTTCCGGGACCTGGGCAATGCCGACATTTGAGGCTAAGTCCCCGGTATCGGCTTTGCCCTTGGTCAGAGCCCGGAAAAGGGTTGTCCGGCCGCTCTGTTCCAGTCCAACTATGCCAATATCAATCATTCCGTACCGTCCCGTTGGTATCAGGGTTTGGTCCGTCGGCTAGCCGCGATGCTTCCTCGCTCAGGCTTATTTTATATCTATACTCCACCATTCTTCAATAGAGGTAAATCCGGATAATAACGCGGACTTCGTTAGCGGTGGCCGTGGCTCTATGTTACAATAAGGCGTCTTTGGTGAGGTGGCTGTGCTCTATATTCTATTCGGCGCTGATGATTATTCTCTGAATAAATCACTCGAAGCGTTAAAGAAAGAGACCGGTGATACGGCTCTCCTATCTACCAATACCAGTCGGCTCGACGGGCGGCAGGTGACGCTGGATCAGTTACGGGCCGTTTGCGAGACACTGCCTTTTCTGTCGCCGAAGCGTCTGGTTATTGTGACTGGACTACTTGAGCGTTTCGATGCCGCTAGTAAGACACGATCTGACGATTGGAAGCCGCTGGCGGCGTGTATCCACCGGGTGCCGGGCAGCACGGTACTGGTACTGGTGGACAGCAAGGTGTCCAGGCAGAACCCGTTGTTGAAAGAGCTTTCCACTCAAGCGGTAGTGAAGTCCTTCCCGGCACTGAGATACTCTGAGCTGCGGCAATGGGTGGGCAAATACACACGGGAACAGGGCAGTACCATGTCTCCGCAGGCGGTGGACTTGCTGTCGCATCTGGTCGGTGGCAATCTGTGGGTTATGGCCAGCGAGATTGATAAACTGGTGCTGTTTGCTCCGGGCCGCCGCATCGAAGAGAAAGACGTTAAGGCGGTGGTGAGCGATAGCCAGCAGACCAGCGTCTTTGCGATGATTGACGCGCTTCTCGAGTTTAAAGCTGGGCTGGCCGGGGAACTGATGCACCAGTTGCTGCGAGATGGGGCCAGTCCGGCCTATCTGCTGGTTATGCTGGCCCGTCAGGCCCGGATGATAGTCCGGGTGAGAGAATTGAGGAACCAGGGGCGACCGGAGGCTGAGATTCGGAGCAAATTTGGTTTAGCCTCGGATTTTGTCTGGCAGAAGACCGTAGAACAGGTGGGCAGGTACCCCCTGGAGCGAATAAAAGAGTTCTATCGCCGGCTGCTGGCCACTGACCTGGCAATTAAAACTGGTAAGTATAAAGACGATCTGGCACTGGATATACTGGTTGCCGAGCTGTACCGGCGGCCAGATGTCTCTATTTCAAAGTGATCCATCCGGGCGTGATGCCTGGCAAAGCCACTCTAGAAAGCGCTCGACTTCGCGCACACCGTAAAGGACCAGGTCCGACTGTTGCTCTAATTCCGCTTGAATTTCCGGGCCAATGATGCCGATGGCCAGTCCTAGACAATTCAAATCGTCGCTGACGCTATGAATGACGTGGAAAGCGTCGACATCGGTGAGGTCATCTCCCAGGTAGATCAGACCACGCAAGTTATGCTCTCCTATGAGTTGCCTTACCGCCGTGCCCTTGCTCTCTTCTATCGGGGGTAGTAGATCTATACCCATTTTCTCACGGATAACGCGGAGATTCCTGGCATGTGGTGAGGTGGCGATGGCGGTCAGGATAGACTGCTCAGCCGAATGATGGTCGGGGCACAGCCGGTAGTGGATGGAGGCAGTGACTCCTTTGTTTTCGACATTCATACCGGGTAGCTGGAGTTGGCTGGTAAGCTCGGATACTACCGCGATCATTACCTCAAAATAGGGCTGGCTCCTTTCGGTGAATTCGGAGTGACCATTGCGCCAGCATTCCAGGCCGTGGTTGCCGTAATAGACGATGTCATTAATGCCGACCATATCTCTGGCTTCAGCCGCCGGGCGGCCCGAGATAACGGCTACCAGGGCGAGCTGTTTGGATAATTGAGTGAGATAGTGGCGACACAACGGTGATACCCTGGCTTGTTGAAAAGTGGGGGCAATGGGACTGATCGTGCCGTCCAGGTCAGTGATCAAGCCGAACGGTAACCGTTGGCTAGTCTCCTTCACCAGGCCCAGTTTGTCGAAGGCGTGTATCACAGAGCCAAATTAGCAGGCGCTGACGCCGGTGTCAATCTCCGGTCTTATCTGGACAATTGGCTGATGATGGGTTAGAGTGATAGTTGTCATGGCCAGGAAAGTCAAATCTGATGCGCCTATTTTAGCCGTAGACCTGGGTGGCACCAAGATAATGGTCGCTCTGGTCAGTTCCAGCGGCCAGGTAATAGCCCGGGAACGGACTCCCACACCGGCGGGTCAGGGGCCGGTCGCCGTGATTGACCGGCTAGTCTCTACTTTAGAGCGCTTGCTGGCTGAGAAAAACATGGACGTAGCTCAGTTACACAGTATCAGTATGGCGGTTGCCGGTGCGATAGATTCAATAAGAGGGCTGGTGACCTTGTCCCCCAATCTGCCCGGCTGGCGTGATGTGCCTCTGCGGGACATGGTGGCAGCCAGGCTCGGTATTCGTACGTTTCTGATCAATGATGCCAGTGCTGCCGCCCTCGGGGAGCATCAGTTTGGCGCCGGCCGGGGAGTTCGGGACGTCGTTCTATTGACTGTGGGTACCGGCATTGGTGGCGGGATTATTATTGATGGCCGTCTGTACCCGGGGGCCAGCGGCGCCGCCGGGGAGATGGGACACATGACTATCGATATTAACGGCCCGAAGTGTCCCTGCGGTAATACCGGTTGTCTGGAGATGTTAGCTTCGGGTACGGCGATAGCCAGAGAAGCTATCCGGTGCGCGGAACGAGGACAGCCGACCTCTCTTACTAAAATGGTCAGCGGTAAGTTAGCGGAGATAACCGCGGAGAAGGTGTATGCCGCGGCCAGAGAGGGCGATTCTGTGGCAATCAGGGTGATCAACACGGCGGCCACCTATCTCGGTGTCGGTCTGGTGAACCTGGTCAACATATTCAATCCGGAGATGATAATCATTGGTGGTGGGGTGGCTAAAATGGGTGGTCTACTGCTGGAACCGGCGAGGCAGGTGGTCAGGGATAGGGCTTTTGTGTTACCCGCCCGGGTAGCCAAGATAGTGCCAGCACAACTGGATGATGAGGCTGGCGTGCTGGGCGCGGCGGCTTTCGCTTTTCAACAGTAATATCAGGAGGTCAGAGGATGAAGATACGCAAAGCAGTTATTGTCGCCGCGGGTTGGGGGGTGCGTTTCCTACCGATTACCAAGACTCAGCCTAAAGAAATGCTGCCGCTGATCAATAAGCCGCTGATCCAGTATTCGGTGGAGGAAATTGTAGATTCGGGAATAGAGCAGGTCATACTGGTCACGTCTGTGGGGAAACGCTCTATAGAAGACTATTTCGACCGCTCCGCGGAACTGGAGTGTTTCCTGGAACAGAAGGGGGAGTCCGGTTTTCTGAAAGAGGTGCGCCGGCTGTCCTCTCTGGTTGATATTTGTACTGTCCGGCAGAAAGAACAACTGGGACTGGGTCACGCCGTCCTCTCGGCGAAGAATGCGGTCGGCAGAGAGCCGTTCGCCGTCTTGCTGCCCGATGATATAATTGCCGGCCATTCTCCCGCATTGAAAGAGATGATAGCTGTTTTTGAGCGCTATGACGCTAACGTGCTCGCCGTGGAGCGTATCGCGGCCCAGGATACGGTGAAGTACGGTATCATCGAGCCGCGAGAGATCGCCGACCGGATCTACGAGGTCAAAAGCCTGGTGGAGAAACCGGAACCGGAGCAGGCTCCATCCAATCTGGGTATCGTCGGGCGATACCTGCTGATGCCGGAGATATTCGATGTCCTGGAGAAGACGCCGCCGGGCAAGAAAGGGGAAGTCCAGCTGACCGACGGGCTGCAGTTGCTGCTGAAACAGCAGGCCATCTATGCCTGTGAATTCGAAGGGACGCGGTATGACGCGGGGACACCGGTGGGCTGGCTGAAGACCAATATCGCTTTCGCCCTGCGCCACCCCAGTATCGGGCCGGAAATCAAAGAATACCTGCGTCAGTGCCTGGGTGAAGACGAAGTTTGAATAGCGCGGCTCGCGTATTGCGTCAAAAATAACTGTTACCGAAGGCCTCCTTGTTGCGTCATAATTCCGGTTACCGAACGGGTTTTACCGGGTTGCCTTTCAGCCAGAGTCCAGAGGTGTTCCACTGACTGCCTGATTT
>JAQTRN010000261.1 GCA_028711795.1 Dehalococcoidales bacterium
ACCCGTAATCATGGCCGGGGGCCTTAACTGAGTTGAATACAGCGCCCGCGACCTCCTGGGACCGGTCGAGGCCAAACAATGACTTCAGGTTACTCCAGATGATAGTCAGAGTGTCCCCACGACTGAACGAATCCGGGACAACCCCATTATCCGTAATAACCAGCGTTCTGTCCGACTCAGCGCTCTGGTGCCAGAAAGGCGGGCCTGTCTGGATGCTGTAGATCTGTGCATCCTGGCGCAAGAGGTCCATCACCCGGTTGCAGATAACCGTCCCGTTGCTTTCGCCGGCGATGATAACCTTCAGTCCGGGGATATTGGTGGTGAGAAACCTGACCCGGTAGGCCAGGTCCCGGGCCTTCGTCGGGTAGCCAGCCACCATCTCGGCCATCTCATCGAGCGGCGCTCGCCAATCATTGGCCGTTCTCAAGTAGTTCAATTCCAGCGTCGAATAGTTCAGCCTATCCAGCTCAGACTTGATACCATCGAAGATACTCTGCCAGCCATGAGCTTGCTCCAGCGTAGTCCACCCCCAGCCACCGGAATTAAAGACCATCACGAAGTCCTTATCCTGCGCCTCCAGATATACCGAGAGCAACTGTCTAACAAAACTACTCACCCGGTCCTTATAGTCCCCGAACAGCTCTACCGCCAGATTAACCGCATCTTCGGCTACCGCCGGCGGAATGGCGGCGAAGTCGATGGAGGTCGCCGGGCCACACTCAGTCCCAACCTGGCAGGTTATCCCGAATTGCGTATACGTAGCTGTCAGTGTGACGACAGCCAGCACCAGAACAGCAGCGACTGACATCACGATCTTGGATTGATGTGTTCTGACCAACACTATAAACCTTCTCAGTTTTATCACTAACCACCGATAGCTGCCAGGGCCTTGTTCAGTATACTCAGCGCGGCATCAACATCCCCACTAGTGATATTGAGAGGCGGCATGAAGCGCAAGGCGTTGGGTTTTACTCTATTGACGAGCAAACCACCGTCAAGACATGCCCGCAGCGCCGTCTGGCCGATGTCCTTATCGAACTCCACCGCCAGCAGCAACCCGCGGCCGCGCACATCACGGATGAAGCTGAATTTCCGCTTCAGGTCTTGCAACCCGGAAAGGAAATAGGCACCAACCTTCCTGGCGTTTCCGGGAATGTTATTCTCGATGATAAACTTCACCACAGCATAACCGGCGGCGCAGACCAGTGGGTTACCGCCAAAGGTGCTCCCGTGGTCGCCGGGGACAAAGGCGCTGGCGCGTTCTTTGGCGAGAAAGGCACCGATAGGGACGCCACCACCCAGACCTTTGGCCAGAGTCATAATATCCGGCTCGGCGCCGAACTGCTCGTAACCAAAGAGCGTACCCAACCGGCCCACTCCGGTCTGGACCTCATCCAGTATCAATAGAATCCCTTTCTCATCGCACCAGGCACGCACCTGTGCCAGATATTTATTATCGGGAATGTTGACCCCACCCTCCCCCTGCACCGGTTCCAGCATAACCGCACAGGTAGCGGCGGTGGTAGCCGACTTTATCGCCTCAATATCATTGAAAGCCACGCTCTTAAAACCAACCGGCATCGGCAGATAAGGCTCCTGAAACTTGGGTTGCCCGGTAGCGGCCGTCGTCGCCAGAGTACGACCGTGGAAGGAATTCAGCGCTGTGATGACCTCATAAGCGCCGTTGAGCTTCAGTTTGCCGTAGCGACGCGCCAGTTTTATGGCTCCCTCAACCACCTCAGCACCGCTATTAGCGTAGAAGATCCGGTCCAGGCAGCTATTCTTGATAAGAAGCTCAGCCAGCTGCAACTGCGGTACGGTGTAAAAGGCATTCGAAGTCTGGACCAGTGTCTTAACCTGATCGGTTACGGCTTCAATCAGCACGGGATGACAGTGTCCCAGGCTGGCACAGGCCCAACCACCGACAAAGTCGAAGTATTCCCGGCCAGTATCATCCCATACCTTGACCCCCTGGCCCCTGACGATGGTTATCGGGACGCGGTCAAAGGTACGCAGAAAATATTGACGTTCCAGTTCCTGCCAGTTACTCATTTTCTCTCTCCTTTGCCAGAATATCGCCTATTCCAGATGGAAACCAGTTATCTTCTAGTTAATCCGGATAGTGGTGCCGCTGTTGGCTCCCTCAACTTCTTTGAGCAGGGTGTGCGGCTGCCGGCCATCAATGATACAGGTGGCGACGGCACTGGATGTTGCCCGGATGCCGGCTCTGACTTTGGGAATCATCCCCCCGGAAACCACTCCGGACGCAATCAGGCGTTCCGCTTCGCTGGCGGACAGTCCCGGCAACAACCGCCCCTGCTGGTCACAAATACCGACCACATCAGTCAGGAAAATAAGCCTTTCTGCCCCAATGGCGGCGGCAATTTCGCCGGCGACCAGATCAGCGTTAATGTTCAATATCAGGGGTGGCTCATCCGGTTTACCACTGGCACGGATCCCGACCGGTGCGATTACCGGGACATAACCGGCGCTCAAAAGCGCCCCTATAAGAGCCA
>JAQTRN010000020.1 GCA_028711795.1 Dehalococcoidales bacterium
CCGCGCTGATATTTGCCGGTGAGAAAACCGCTGGCTAAAGGGCCCCAGGGGATGACGCCGATATCATTGGCCAGGCAACAGGGTACTTGCTCCCGCTCGATGTTGCGGTCAAGCATATGGTATCTTTCCTGCACCGCAATGAAGCTGCTTAGATTGTGCATTCTGGATGTCCATGCCGCTTCACTGAGTTGCCAGGCAGCGAAGTTGGAGCAGGCAATGTAGCGTACTTTGCCTTGATGCACCAGATCGTTCAGGGTGCGTAGTGTCTCCTCAATCGGGGTCGCCGGGTCGTTGTGGTGTAAATAGTAGAGGTCGATATAGTCGGTGTTGAGACGCCGGAGGCTGCCCTCGACCGCTTTCATGATGTAACTGCGTGAGCCACCCTGTTCCGCTGGCCCGACGCTGTTAGGATAACCAAACTTGGTGGCGATGACAACCTGGGTGCGCTTTCCTTTAACGGCTTTACCTACGATTTCCTCGGACCGTCCCTTGGAGTAACTTTCAGCCGTATCGATGAGGTTGATTCCCGATTCAATCGCATGGTTGATAACACCGATTGATGTCAGTTCGTCCGCCCGGCTGCCAAAGTTATTGCAGCCAAGCCCAATCTCTGAAACCTTAAGTCCTGATTTACCAAGCCTGCGGTATTCCATGTACACTCCTTCCTCTATTGCTGCTTATTTCTGTGGGCGTATTGAACAGATTATAAGTCGGCCTCAAATATAAGGCAACTCGCCGTGAGTGTGGTCAGCCCCGGATAATAGTGAGAAGTAGATTTCGTCCAGTGCTCGATGCCATGGGAAGTCAGGCAATATTAGTACCGGACTTTTCGCAGCCGGCGACAGTTGCCGAATCGGGATTGTTGGCGGGTCCGAGCCAGTGGAGTTCGCTTGATTTAATGGTGGGCCTTGCCTCCCAGGTCTCGATTCTTCTCTTTGCGGCCAGATTCAGCGGGAGAATTATCCCAAGAGCCTGTAAGAGGCCGAGGCTGTGGACTGAGGAGACCATCCGCTCCAGTATCTCCTTCGTGCTGTAGAAACGCCTCACGACTTCGTCAGTCCCGGTCTGAAGTTCCTCCCGAGTCATCCCTCTGGGCTGGAAAACGACATGGAAGAAGTCGTAGTATCTCCAGTCTCTGGTAAGGATCCGGCCTTCTCTCTCCATTCGGTCGTACACCACGGTGCCGGGGAGAGGTGTGAGAACGGTGATCTGGGCTAGCTCGGTGTGACTTGCCTTGAGAAAATCCAGCGTCCGCTTAAAAACTTCTGGACCGTCTTCGTCAAAGCCGAAGATAATTCCGGCCTCGACAGCAATTCCAGCCCGGTGGAGGGTCTCTATCGCCCCACGATAGGTCTCCGCCGGGCAGAATCCCTTGCCTACTTTGTGCAGGCTCTCATCAGAGAGGGACTCAAGCCCCACGAACAGGCCTTTACAGCCACTTTCGACGGCTGCTTCCAGAAGTTCCGGGTCATGGGCGATGGTAAGCGCCGCCTGGCTATACCAGTATCTATTGAGAGGTCTGAGACTAGAGAAGAGCTCCAGAGCATAAGCGCGGTCAGCAACCAGGTTGTCGTCAATGAAGAGTACCAACTTACCCGAGAGGTCTGCAATTTCACGGATGACTTCGGGTACCGGTCGGTGGCGATAGTTTGCTTGATAAAAGGAGGTGATGGAACAGAAGGCGCAACGATTGGGGCAGCCCCGGGAGGTCTGGACGCTGTTGCGGGTGAAATATTCGCTGGTGTCGAGAAGGTCTCGGCGCGGAAGATTGAGACCCCGCAGACTAGTGTGTGGGTCGCTCCGGTAGACCCGTTTCAAGTCGCCAGTCTCTATGTCCCGGAGCATCTGGGGCCACGACGGCTCGGCGTCGCCCACGCACACCGCGTCACAGTGCTTCAAGGCTTCTTCTGGCAGGAAGGTCGGATGAAAGCCGCCTGCCAGTACCGGAATCTTCCGTTGGCGAAATTCCCGTGCAATTTCGTAGGCGCGCGGCGCTCCCGCTGTCATAAAGGAGAGCCCAACACAGGTTGGTTTCGAAGAGAAATCTATGGGGCTAACATACTCATCCACAATTCTCACTTCCCAGTCGCTTGGAGTTGCCGCGGCAACCGTCAGCAGACTGAGACGTGTATGCCGGAAGAACCGCGAGACGATCGGCTTGCCACCGGGTTTTACCCGGCAACTTTCAGGAGCGGGGCAGATAAGCAGTACTTCTTTTTTCATCGCGGTCTCGCTAATAGGGAGTGTACACCCTGGTATGGTTAAGGGCAAGCAACTGCCCATTTTGGGTGTGTCAGGCAGGTCTAATAACCAGCATATCTAATTACTATCATGGTTTGCTAACTGGTTTTTCTGATCTGGTCATTGACACTAAGATAATTTAATTTTCTCACCCCATATGCTATACTACCCCAACAGATACCGAAATCTCTTCGAGCGTTTTGTCTTAAGTCAGCTGACAATGGCAAGACGGCTGGGGGGATTCTAATGAAAGGTTAAATGGCTGCTGTCTGACAACTTCGGGTTGACTTTGCCCAATACATTATATTTAAGTGAGGAGGATTGACATGGTTTCAGGTTACAATGGTAAGCTCCTGCGGGTGAATCTTACTGACCGGAAAATATCAGTGGACAATCCCGACGAGGACTTCTGCCGCAAATACATCGGCGGGGCGGGCTTCTCCACCTATTTTATGATGAAGGAGATCAAACCCGGTATTGACCCCTTCAGCCCGGAGAACAAAATGTTCTTCATGGCCGGCCCGTGCACCGGCTATCCGTTCTCAGGCAGTGGCCGTCATTCTATCGGCTGTAAATCCCCGGAAACCTTCGGCTACGCTAAATCGGAATCAGGCGGGTTCTGGGGAGCTGAACTGCGCCATGCTGGTTTTGACGGTATCATCGTCGAAGGTAGGGCTGATAAGCCAGTCTATCTTTGGGTACATGATGGGGAGGCTGAGATTAAGGATGCCTCCCATTTATGGGGTAAGACCACTAAGGAGACACAGGAGACAATCCGCAATGAGATTGGTGACCAGCGTATTCGTATGGTCATGATCGGGCCAGGTGGGGAGAACATGGTACGGTTCGCCTGCGTTATTAATGATCTTAAGGAGGCGGCGGGCCGCGGTGGAACTGGCGCAATCATGGGCTCGAAGAATTTGAAAGCGATCGCTACCAGAGGGAAAGGTGGACCTCAAGCCGCTAAGCCTGAGTATTTTGGTGAACTTCGCAATTTCTTACAGGACAACCAGCCATTGTGGCAGTCATTTAAGGACTATGGCACCGGCGCACCCGCCATGATGGCATCCATGATACCGGTAGGAAACATGCCCATCAGGAACTTCCGCGATGGTGATTTCCCGGTAGCCAAGATAGATGGCGGTACGCTTAAGAGTACCATCGGGATCGGGATGGATGGCTGTTATGCCTGCGTCCTTCGCTGCAAGAAAGTGGTCAAGGTAGATGAACCCAATCTCCAAGTTGACCCCGAGTACGGCGGGCCTGAATATGAGACTCTGGCATCCATGGGCTCGACCTGTGGTGTCGAGGACCTCAGGTATATTTCTAAAGCCAATGAACTCTGCGGCGCTTACTCGTTGGATACTATCGCCTGTGGTGTCACCGTAGCCTTCGCCATGGAGTTGTACGAAAATGGTATCATCACGCGGGGTGATACGGGCGGCATTGACCTCCGCTTTGGTGACGGTGAAGCCATGGTTCAAGTCATTGATATGATCGCCCGGCGCAAAGGGATCGGTAATATACTGGCCGAGGGGACTAAGCTTGCCGCAGAAAAGATTGGACTAAACGCCGAGCAGTTTGCCATGAACGTTAAGGGAGTGGAAGTTCCCATGCACGATCCTCGAGCCAAATTCGCACTCGGCGTTGGCTATGCCATTAACCCGCATGGTGCCGACCACTGTATGAATATGCATGATACGGCATTCTCCGCTGTGAACCCGGCTCTGTTACGCTTCCGTCCGTTGGGTTTTTGGGAGCCTGTCCCGACCTATGAGATCACTCCAAAGAAGATGGAACTATTCCGCTATACACAAGGCCTGAGTTGCCTTTGCGACCATCTGGTTGTCTGCCAATTCCCCCCATACAACCTGAACCAGTATGAGGGTATGCTGAGGGCGGCTACCGGCTGGGACACGAGCCTGGTTGAGATGTTTAAGGTGACTCAAAGGACACTGACCCTAGCGAGAATGTATAATTTGCGCGAAGGACACAGTGCCGCCGATGACAAGCTACCCAAGAGATTCTTCCAGCAACATGTCGGTGGGCCTTCCGCCAATACCCCACCCTACAAAGAGGAAGAAGTCAAGAAAGGCATAAGATACTACTACCGGATCATGGGTTGGGATGAAGATGGCGTTCCCACGCCCGAGACTCTTGACATCCTGGATATTTCATGGGCAGCTAACCCTGCATAATCACTCGACTTCGCTTACTGTGAGATGGTGACTGGGCAGCCGTAATGCGGTGTAAACTGGCGGTTTCGTGGTGGTGCGGCGCTCTGAAGTCTGCACTTCAGAGCGCCGCGTGCTATCATTAGAACTCATTCCCTGGCTCTCGTCGGCCAGTGTTACTCTCGTGGAAATGTCATGAAAATTCGTGCCAGAATTGGCTAGCTTATTCGCAGGGATTATTGCGGTTTCGGGGGGGGGTTAACGCTCCTTTTCCCGGTCCCAGCAATTCCAAAAACTTAGCTTCACCTATTCCACTGCCCCGGCCTAACGTCTGGTACCTCAAATTGACTATTGGGTGCTATATTTCCCCACCCGCTTCCTTATTTGTTGATCTTCGGATGACTCCATAGGTTGGCGATTATCTGGATAATGAAAAGACCGAGCATAATTAGTCCCCATACCAAAGAAGTTTTCCACGACATCACCACAAATCCATAATTCATCGCGTAATAGAGACCCAGGTAGGGAACTCCCCACTTCCAGTGTTTCCTCAAATTTTCGCGGAAATTGATTTTTAAGACGTAGTCATACAGCCATTCTAAGAGTAAAAAGGCCAGGAAGATCCCTAGAAAGATGCTATATCGGGCTGTCTTCTGTTCTTGTACGACCAAGAAGATACAGTATGCAGCAGGAATCGCCAACAGCAAATACGCCCATCCAATTCGCTGCAGGATGGCTAATCTGTTCTTCCGAATCAGGAAAACGAATATCAGAAAGATGCTGTTCACTATGCCGAGGATAAAGAAATACACTTCTAACATCTCGGATCGCCTCCTTAAATGAGTAGACGGTAGAGCATCAGGCACTTATTCTATTGACTAGAATCACTCCGTCCTTAATAACCAGCCTGATTTCTCTCGTATTTCTAATATTCTTTACCGGGTCGCCGGAAACGGCAATCAGATCAGCGATCTTCCCCGGTTCGATTGTCCCAAGCTCACTTGCCTTTCCCAGGTTATCTGCGGCGTTTTTTGTTCCAGCCGTTATGGCTTCCAGCGGGCTTATACCTGCTTCCACCATCAGTTCCAGTTCTTTATGAAGACCTTTGCCGATGACCACCCCCGGAGTCCCGGAATCCGTCCCCGCAGCTATGTTAACCCCTGCACCATGCAACTTTTTGAAAGTCTTCTTTAAACCGGAGAAGACATCAGGATATGTATCCTTATAAGCCCAGGCTATAGCCAGGGTCGGCACAAAGCAGGTCCCTTTATCCAGCATTATCTTAATCACGTCTTCATTGAATTCGGACGGATGTGCCCCGGGTAATATCCCATGCTCAATGCTGTCAGCCCCGGCTTTTACGGCATCCATAGTTTCTTTCATACTTCCTGTATGAACCATTAATCTAAGGTTGTGTTGATGGGCTTCATCCGCCAGCGTTTCCAGTACATTAAGGGATAGCCTGGGGACTGTGTGAGTGATATCCATGGGGTCGATATCGGAGTATATGGCCTTAATACAATCGACTCCACCCTCAAAAAGCCTTCTGACTTCTTCCCGGCCGCTGTTAACGTCAGCAATCTGTCTTACTGCATTTTCAATAATATAGCGGTTGCCTTTGTAAATGGTGCCGGCGGGATGCCCTCCCGGCGCAGTAATGGTCGGTCCCGGGGCGAATATTCGTGGTCCTGGAAGCTTGCCGGCGGCAATCTTATCACGAAGCCTGAGGATATGGGGATAAAGGTCGCCGGCGCTTCTTATGGTGGTTACTCCGTTTTCAATGGCTAAACGCCTCCGGTGAGCATAATTGCGTATGTAGTCCAGGGAGAACGAGGCCATATCCATAAACGATACTTTACCGATGGCTTTTCCGGGTTGGTCTACAGTAAGCCCACCAAGGTGAAGGTGGCAATCGATGAGCCCCGGCATAACGATACAGCCCATCAGGTCAATCACCTGCGTTTTCCCCGGATTTGTATTTCCCGGTCCGACGCTTTCAATACGTTTGCCATCAATGATGATAGTCATTTTATCGATTGGGTCATGACCGGTACCGTCAATTAGTCTTAAGTTCGTAAGAGCTAACACCCTGGTTCTCCTTTACGAGTTTTGCTAGCAATATCGGTTTCTTGTACCGCAATTCTATTCTAGCTAAGCTGGCATATCAAGAAGAGCAGTAGCGGATACCAGCATCGAGAAACTAGGGGACCTGAGTACTAAAGCAGTTCATCCCGGGCATGGCCGCTGGCTCCCCTGGAGAGAATTCGTGAAAAACTAACGTTAAGTTAGGCGAGAATGATGCTAAAATCACTCTCAGATGAAGAGACATCAGCATCAAATAGATGATATGCTGACCCATTGCCGACTCCAGTGAATCATAAGACATTCCAACGGGTACTTCAAATACCCGCCCTGAGCCTCTGTGGTTGCATACCTCTCAGGTATTGACAGCCGATTTCGAGTACTATAATATATCGGTAGATGATATACCGTATATCGGTATAACGTCACACGATATCTTGGGTGGTATTTATGACGATCCGGGATGATACCTGGAAGTATTTGCCACTTACTGAAGCCACATATTACATAATGCTGGCCCTTATTGAGCCACTACATGGCTATGCGGTTATGCAGAAAGTAGAGCAGATAAGCCGGGAGACTGTCAGAGTCGGGCCCGGTACTCTCTATGGCGTATTCGATACACTGGAAAAAGCCGGCCTTATCAGTATGGTCAAGGAAAAAGACCGGCGGAAAAGCTATGCACTGACACCCAATGGGAGGGAAGTGTTGTTGAGTCAAATTAAGAGATTAGAAATCATGACGACCAATGGATTAGCGGTGATGAACCAGTTGTAATGTAACGGATTACAGCATGGGGGGGGAGCATGGGAAAGACTATAGTTACTAAGTTCAGGTGGTTTTGGGCATGGCAGGATGAGGCTGAGGAAGCCTGGCTGGAGAAAATGTCGCGGAAGGGCTATCATTTATCTTCCGTAGGCCTGCCCGGCTTTTATACATTTCTCGTAGCTGGGCCGCGAAACTATGTCTACCGGCTTGACTATCAGGCGTTCCGCAAGAAAGATAAGCGAGAATATCTTCAATTATTCCAGGATGCTGGCTGGGAGCATATCGGCGAGATGTCTGCCTGGCAATACTTCCGTAAGGAAGCCAATCCAGGCGAAACAACCGAGATTTTCACCGATGTTGCGTCCAAAATAGCTAAATATAAAAGAGTACTGGCCTACGTGTGCTTCCCTTACACCTTGATGATTGTGGTTTTCGTAGAACACATATTAAACAATAATCCGTATCCGTGGTGGGAGGCTGTTCGGGTAATTTTTCTTTTGGTACTGCTACTTCTTACATACGCCATTATCAGGCTGGCGATCAGGATGAGACAACTAAGGAAGCTCAGAGGAGAGGACACCATTTTGGGTGGAGAATAACGCCTGGCGAAATTACGCTGCGAGCCTAAACGGTTAAACGGACAGGCGGTATCCACTCTTCCGTATCAGTTAGGAAGCCGTAATAGAGACACGGGTTTCCCGTTGCATAATTGGATAATATAGTAGTAACTTCATCACCATAGGGCACTGGTGGGCTGGTGCTGCTTATTGCCAAGGATGGGTCCAACGCGAAAGTATGACAGAATAGTAGTGGTTTTCGCGCTAATTTAAAGCCCGGGGATCTATTATTTGAATATGGAATATGTCTGGGGTGAGCGAGAAGGTATCGCTCTAATTGAGTCTCTCTTCTCGTGATGAGATGATCTGTTCTTTATTCACTGCGACGAATGGTCTGGTTCCACAGATACCGTATTCGCGGGCGATGGTGACGTCGGTTAATGGTAGAAAACGGGTGCTCTCATTGAGTACATCCTGCGTTGTCTGTCCCTGGCAACGATGGATAGTGCCGAAGAGTGTATAGCCTTGTAGTTGGACGGTTACCCGCGCCGGGTCTTTGTGTATGAACGGATAGACCTTGGCGCCAGTGGTACTGACGCCTCTGCCGGTATTGGCGTCCGGAACGGCCACCAGGTGGATAGCCGCCTTTCTGACGTATTCCTTGCGTTTCTCATGTAGCAGGTCGCTGGTGCTGCCGTCAGATGCGTTGGCCAATTCAATAAATTCAGCGCTGGCATTGCGGTCAATGGTTGCCGAAGCATTCAGGAAATCAAGCACACGCACTCCCTCGGGGCAAGAAATCTGCCCGTTGACCACCTGTGAATGCGTGTAGCACTCTACATCAAAAGAATTGCGACCCGGGGTCTGGTTCAACAGAGTCACCTCCCTGATCTGGTACCATACAGGCGATGTAAAGCTAGACTAAATCATTGACGGAGAAAAGTCAAGATATAGCAAAATTACTTTACCTCCCATACGCCTGCCCGATATTGTCAGCCGCTGGCTGTATCTTGCTTCAGGATTGCTCTCGCCTTCAGCTATAATTTGAGCAGGCGCTTGAGATTATCCGTCGTGGCAGTAGTGATTTCTCCGATGCCAACTCTTTTAATAGATGCTATTTTCTCTACCACGAGTACCACATCTGCCGGTGTACGTAATGGTTCGCCGGCCACTGAATCGGTTTCGACGAGAAGATGGTCCAAAGGGATTTCACGGCATGTCGCTAGTAGGGGAGTTCGCTCATTGGTCACGAAGCCTCTGACGCCAAGAGAAATATAGAAACCCAGATCCAGCCAGTCTTTGAGTGATGCCAGGTCACCGGTAAAGCCGTGGGCTGCACCCCGCAGACCGGCCGCTGTCTCTCCGTGAAGGATATCCATCATGTCCTGGTGGGCTTCGCGGCAATGAATATTGACGGGAAGTCCGGTCTCCCGGGCCAGCGACAACTCGTACCGGAGTAATTCTTTCTGTATCTCGCTGGTCTGTGGCTGGCGGGCATAGTCCAGTCCGATTTCTCCGATGGCTACAACCCGCTTTTCACTAACCAGGTCTTCCAGGCGTCTGCGGATCTCCGGGGTTGGTACCATCGCGTTCCACGGATGAATCCCGACGGCTGCCCTTACTCCTTCGTGGCCTAGAGCAATCCTGATGCCTTTTGCTGAAGTCGCCAGACTTGACCCCATGTTTACCATGGTATCGACGTGTGTTTGTCTTGCCTGCTCAAGCGCCACTGCCAGTTGATCAGGCCGGTAGCTATCTAGGTGACAATGGCTATCCGAATATGACACATCTCCTCCTTCGAATTTGTCTCCGTATTGGTGCTGTGGCCAGGTGATTAATTATCAATCATAGATTG
>JAQTRN010000262.1 GCA_028711795.1 Dehalococcoidales bacterium
GAAACCGGTGGCTGGGGCGCATGAACCTCTTTGAAATGACCAGTGCCGGTACCTTCGAAACCGGCCAGATGCTGATGGGCGACCGCAAATATGCCGTGAGAGACGGCGGCCCCTTCAAGCTGAGGACGATATGGACGGCCTCCAAGGGGAATTCTGGCTTCTTTCTCCGTGGTGACTCGAAAATTAAAAATCCTCATGACATCAAAAAGGGCACCAGAATCGCCAGGCTGGGGACGGTTCAGTCCGAGCGGTATGATGGCCTGATAGCCTGGGCGGGTGTCAACCCTGAGGACATTGTTTGGGTCGATGTCAAGGATATCAAAGAAAATGCCCAGGTAATAGTTGACGGCAAGGCCGATATGGCTTTCAGCTATCCCACTTCTTTGGTGGTGATTGAGGCGGAGAAAAATCCCCGCGGGCTAAATTGGCTCGATTTGAATGCTGAAGTTGACCCGGAAGGGGCAAAACGGTTTCGGAAAATTGACCCTCAAGCCACCTTTGGACCGTTCTACAGCGGCGTGCAATCAGGTACCCGGGTTGCTTCGGGCGCCGGGGTTTGGTGCCTGACCGGCATCAACTTCGAGCAGACCAGAGCCGATGTTGACCCGCAGTTGGTCTATAACCTGGCGAAATGGTTTGATGGAAGCTATGAGCGTTTCAAAGATAAACATCCGTTTAACCGCTTCCGCAACCGCGAGACGCTTCTCGAAGGGCTCAAAAACTCCTTCCTGCCATGCCACGAGGGGCTAATCTTTTACCTCAAAGAGATTGGCGTCTGGACAAAAGCCCACGACATCCGGCAGAAGGAGAACGAGAAGCTGGTTGATGCCTACGCCGATGCCTATATGGAATGCATGCGCCAGGCCGACGCCAAACAAATCTGGGTTGCCCGGGAAAATGACGAGTGGATTAAATTCTGGAATAATTTCAAAGCTAATCTTAAGGAACTAACACCTTTTGACGGGCTGCCTCAAGCAAAATAGAACTGCATTAATCTGGCATAATAAAAACTCGGGGCTTGTTCCAGAAACTATGGTAAGACAAGTCCCGAGTTTTATTTCCGGCAGAAATCTTTTTGCCTACGTCGCTCCCATTTGTTCTTTCAATTTTAGGTCCAGCCAGACGTCTTCAAAGCGGCTGATATTCGAATAGGATATGTAGTTCCACCGGAGATTCTTGACCCAGGGGTAATAGGGCATAAAAGTCGGCGGGAAATGACCGGTGGGCAGGGCTGGCAGATCGGTAAGAAGGATGCGCTCGACCGACCAGATAGCCTCACGCCTCTGGTCGGTGTCGAGGATATGGTCGAGATTCTCCAGTATCTCGTCCAGTTCAGGGTTTGAATAATTCGAATAATTGAAAGCCCCTTCCGTACTGAAATAGTTGGCTAATTGAACCGGATCCATGACATCAAGGGTAACCATATAGGTTCCGTAATCGCCATCGTCAATGCGCTTTTGAGTTTGGATAGTGCCAAGCTGGGTGCCTATGCTGATGTCTATCTTCAGATACTTGCGCAGCTCTTCACCGAACACCGTGGTAGCACCACCGCCCACAATCGAAGAGGTGGTCATCATGTAGAGCTTGAACCCGTCGGCGTAGCCGGCCTCAGCCATTAGCTGCTGGGCTTTGGCTACCCTCTCTTCATAAGGCTTGTCCCAGCCCATCAGTGTTGCCACCTCTTCTTTGGGCAGGCCAAAAGCCGGATGGAACAGACCTGCTCCGGGGTCGCCGAACATCAGGTCGCCGGCAGCGCCGATGATGAGTTCCTCCTCGTTTAAAACCAGAGCCATCGCCTTCCGCACGCGGATGTCACTGAGCGGTGGATAATCCATATTGAGAAAGATGGTGTTAGCGGTATATCTTTCCCTCTTTTGCCATAGCAGTTCCGGTGCGCCGTCTTTATAAGCCTGGTAAACGTTGGTGTTGGCAGCGCCCTGCATTACGCTGGGTATGTCCAGACGACGCCCAATCACCATGTCGGCGAGGTTCGCCAGCGGGATGTGATGGTAATAGACGCTGTCCAGATAAGGGAGCTGATTACCATACTTATCAACCTTCCAGTAGTTGGGGTTTCGCTTTAGCTTGATGTGAACCTGCACCACATACTCTGAGAGGGTGTAAGGTCCGGTGCCCACCAAAAATGCCTCTGACTGGTCATCGGTGCCCTGCAGGTGTTTTGGCTGAATCTGGGATTCACCCTGAGCCAGGGAAATCATGAACCCGGCGGAGGCATATTTGAGGTGAACCTTTACCGTGTTATCATCAATCTTCTCCGAACTCTGATAGGCCGGGAACCAATCGGAGATGGCGCTCCGGTTGACATCGGTCATCTTATCGAGACTGTATACCACGTCGTCAGCGGTAAATGGCACCCCGTCGTGCCATTTTACCCCCTGGTGGAGGTGGAAGGTTATCTCGGTGCCGTTATCGCTTGTCTCCCAGCTATCGGCAAGGTCACCAATGATGGTCTCTGGAACACAATCCTTGTAGTTAATATCGAACATCC
>JAQTRN010000021.1 GCA_028711795.1 Dehalococcoidales bacterium
TATTTCTTTCCGAGTTTGGGCGATAGTGCCTTGGGTAGAGGTCAGTTGCGCGCGCAGTTCCTCGGTTCGGGCGCCGGCATCCCGGACAAAGAGGGCGGCGTAGGCGAGAAACCCAACGACGACTAAGGCGATAATGGGTACCACTACCTTGCCCACCGGGAATGGCTTCGGTACGAAGGTCGCCGGCAAGGCGTTGAAGTTTATTATCGAGGCATTTATCCGGTCGGCCTTGGGCGGCAGTTCCTTGAGCGCCAGCCCGATATTGACCATGAAATCATTGGGCTTGAAACCCTCGGTCGGCTCCAGTGGTGACGCCAGGGCTGATACCGTGTAGCCCGACCGGCCGACCAGAGATGGCCATGCGTCCGGCGCCTCCGCCAGTTCGCCACAGGCCAGCACCGGTACGGTAGGGTCCAGCGGCTTGTCCATGTGTGTCGAGTTATAAAAGGTGATCGTCCGGGTCAGCTCCTCGGCGATGGCCGGTAGTTTTTCGGCTAATGATTGGGTCTCACCGGGCAGGGACAGGCCGCGGATCAACTGGGGCAGCCGGTCTGTCATCACCATGATGTTGAGGTAGTCCAGGCTGGTATTGACGATTATCGACCGTGGTTCGTTGGGGATGCGGCAGAGTGCTAGCGGGGCCAGGTCGACATTATACGGGTCGAGGCCGGCTCGGCGTAGCGTCTTGATAAGGTTATCGGTCATGTTACGGGGGAAAGCCGCCAGAAAAATGCGTATTTCGCCTGTTGACGATGATATAATCTGGTATGCTAGGTAGACCTCATCGATAGGTACCGGGATAATGCGGCTGGCCTCCCGTTTGACCGCCTCGGGGAGTATCGCTTCCGGTAGACCGGGCATGGTGACGATACGGAATACCGAGTTGATCCCGCTCAAACCGGCGATCACCTGTTTGGTGCTTATCTTCTCTCTGGCCAGCAGTTCCTGGATCTTACCCGCCACCTGGGCTTCGTCCAAGATGAGCCCCTGGCTCACCAGGCCTGGGTCTAACGGCAGGCTGGCCCATTTCTCCGCCTGCGTGCCCCTCATTACCAGTGCATTGATTCTGTTATCTTCAATAAATAGGGTAGTAATTCTCTTAGCCATTATTATTCACCTTCACTTTGGTAGCCATAGATTGTCAGCCTGATTTGGGCTGTAGGCATTTCAATTTCCGCAATTTGCGCTGGGGTTAGTCCTTCTTTTTCTTCGGGGGTTAGTGGCGGTGGAACATCTATGGTGACCAGATCCGCCGTAGCCGTGGCGAATGAGCCATCAGCCACTACTGTATCAATAAAGCTAAGTATATTGGTTACAGGGCCTTCAACATTGGCACTGAACTGGGTGATGAAATAGGTAATATTGTTGTCCTTCAGTACATGTGGCGGGGGCGACCCCAGCTCTACTATCTCTATGGAGCATTTATCGGCGATTGCGTACAGTTTCTCATCGGTTTCAATGCTTTCTACGGCGGCGCGGGGGAATCTGGCGCGGGCGATGCCGAGTTGAGTTCTGGCATCGGTCAGTTCAGCATCATACTGAGCCAGTTTGGCACCCCAATCTGCCTTTTCCGTGATAAGCGGCGGCAGAGTAGCTTGAACTGTGGCCAGGTTATTACTTAGCTCTTCCTGCTCGTTGGATTGCCGGACATAAACTGCGCCCAGACTACCCAGCACAACGACCACAATACCTACGGCCAGGACTATCCAGGTTATTCTACTGAACTTCATTGTTTGCTCCTTATCTTAGCTGTGAACTCTCACTTCTTTATCAGATAGGTTACTGTTCCGCCAGTTGTCGTGATGCTGCGGAAGGAAAGGATAATATACACTAGGTTCCAGTTATCGGTATAGGTGTACATGTCTATATGGGCGGAGGTATCGCCTGGAGAAAGCATGTCATCCTCATCAACCTCGCCATCGTTATTACTGTCCCAGGGGACATAGAAGGTATCAATGTCTACCCCGTCGGCGCTGAAGGTTGTGGAATGGCCGTTCCAGACGTTGTCCGGCTTCCATGGCTTGTTGGTTGCATCCGAGGCCTGGACATCCGGATAGTCATCCTCATCAATACCGTCCCACAGCTTATAGCTGTCCGGGATATCCTCCGGGTCAAGAGTGCCGTCCCAGTAGTCCTCCGGGGCATTAAAGGCGATGAAATCGCTGGGCGAACCGAATGACCTGCCGTCAATGAAGGCATCACCCTCGCCGACAAAGACAGTTATCTTGGAGACGTTTTCTTCCGTGCCGACCCGCTCCGGTACGATGAATCCGGAAATGGCACCGCCGGGTCCCGGGTTGTCTCCCTTGTCAAAGTCGAGGTCGGTGTCGTCATCGGCAAAGGTAAAACGGTCGTACAGGTAGAGCTGGTGACCCAGTGTTTCCGGGCCGGTATAAATTGTTATCAGCGACCAGCCGGCGTGGGCCAGTTGGTAGCCGTCTGCTGGATGATCGTCGTCGCCTAGTGTGCCATCCACGCCCCCAACCGTGTAGGTGGCATGGCCGGGGTAGTTAGTCTCAGGGTCGGGCGCCTTGTCAGTGAATGCCCTGACCAGGTCGGTGACATTCTTAAAGCAGGCGTAGGCGAAGCCGTTAGGCTCACCGCTGATGACGGTGGGAATAACCTCTACCCTATCGGCGGTGATTTCCTGGAGGCCGCTCTGCGGGTTGCCAAGGGCGTCGAAGTAGACCTGCTGCCCATCTATCTTGAAGAAGACGGAGGTGTCACCTTCCATGGTGGTAAGCTTTATCTCGTCAACATAAACGTATTCATCGGTAGCATTGAAATCGAAGTAGAACCTTATCTTGAAGTTGCTCACCAGGTAGTCATCGGGGACAACCAGGGTAAAAGCGTTGTCCGGGTCATTGCCGTTGAACACCTCGATATCATCGCTCCATGCGCCGTTGTAGAGGGCGTAGTAGAAGTGATCGGAGGAGTCTACCGTGGCACTGGCGTCCTGCTCCCAGGATAGAACCACCGACCCGGATGTGTATGAGGTCAGGTCGAGGCCATCGGACATGGTCAGTGTCCTCTGGGCGGTGTTGGCCGCAGCTGCGCCCTGTCCCCGAAACTGGTCGAAAGAGATGCTCCAGCGGCTGCTTGTCGCCCAGTTTGCCTGGGCATAGACCATTGATACGCGGATATCGGAGTCCAGGTCAGTGCTGTAGGCGCCGAACTGCTCGAGCGGGTCGGGTCCGGTCCCATTCAGGTCTTCCGCTGTCCAGGCTGCACCTGTGTCTGGGTTGGTGGCGAAAGAATAAGAGAAAGTGTTTCCGCTCCAGCTATTGTCCGGATTATTGCTTGTTGCAGCGTTGTAGTAGTTCCCGTCCACCTTGATACGGGCGCGAATGTTATTGCTATCGTTACTGATATCTCTGGCTCTGACATAGATTGTAAGATCCGTAATGTTCGCTCCAGCGGGTATCGCGAATGGAGAAAAGGTGAAGAGCTTATAAGCAGATCCAGCTGCGGTAGTAGTCCCCGTCATGAAATCAGCGTCATTCGGAGTCGTCTCGTCAACATCATCCCAGCAGGGTGCGGTGTTCCAGGTACCGGTTACATCGCCATCGGCGGTTGGTATTCTTGTGTCACTGCCACCGGTGTCGTTCCTGTCCCAGCCTGTATCATTTGGCGGGTCCGGGTCGAAGTTGGAGCAGTTGTCATAGAACAATTGTGTTTTTTCGTCCTCGTGGAACCAGGAAGTCCAGTAGAGGTAGGCGTGCTTCACGTCGGAGTCATCGGGTGTACCGTTGACCCCGGTGGCATCGGAGTCGACAATGGCGCTGCTGGAGTGGTCCGCGTTGGTCCAGGTGTCGCGGATATAGTAAGTGTCACTGTGCGTGTTTGTCATCAGACTATTGCCAGTGGCGAAGTAGTCGCCGGCAATGGCCGCGGCTACCTGCCGGAGTTCGCTTTTCAGGGTGTAAGCCTCAACCTCGGTGCTATCAGCGACAGAGTTAATCCGGAAAACTTTCGTATCGGCATCCCAGGAGTAAGGGATATCAGCAACGCCGCTGGTGATGACCCAGCCAATAGCGTCGGGGACCTGTCCTGACTGGGCGGCGGTGAACTGCCAGATAATGTTTGCCTTCATTGGGTCATCCGCTGGATTGACGCCGGGGAGATTGGTGAAGACAATAGCGGGGACGAAGTTCCAGACTACTGCCTGATTGCCGCCGTAAGTGACGATATCTACCGATGAGGGGTAGTAAGGTGCCATAGGGTCATCCTCAAGGTTGCTAGATTCGGCTACATAGGTGAATCCCGGTGGTAGCCAGATGCCTATCTTTTCTACAAATAGTGCCGGATCTGTTGTTTCCCTGTCGTAGGATATCTTTGTCTGGGAAGTTGAGGCATCCACAGTATTCCCCGTCACCACCAGTCTGCCTGTAGCCAGTTCTTCGGCTTCCACACTATTCGGAGCTGCGATGTCTTTCGGAATCCAGATGTTCTTTATAGTAACATTCACGTCCAGGCCGTTTACATCCAGTGGTGATGGATAGGTGTACGCCGCCCCATAATCATATTCATCATATGTGGCAAACTTGATGGGCATTCGGTCGTTTTTTATCTGCCACAGGGCATCCTCCACTCCGGCATCCGCGGCGTAAAGCTCCCGCGCCTTGTCTTCGTAGATTTGTCCCACGCTTATTCCGGTGTTCATTAGATTCAAGAGTGGAACTATAATTAGCGCGCCGATAAGCATCAGTATCAGGACTATCGGCAGTGCCTGCCCTGTTTCATCCCTTATTATCTTTATTGATTTCTTAAGTTGATTTTTCATCGCTTTACTCCGTATGTAAGGGAGCGTCATGCGCTTGGCCTAGGCCTGACTTCGTATAACCTGGTTTCGCTTGACTGTTGTGAACCACCACCCACCTCGGATTTAATCGTTACGGAGAGTACATTGGCAACGTACTGACAGCTACTACCAGCGGCGTTAATATATTCGGCCACAAACGAATCCGTGGTGGGCTGTGGTATTCCACCGACGGTTCTCGTTTCACTGCGCTGTAGTTTGCCACTCACTATACTGTAAGTCACCGCATACTGTGTGCCATCCCAATCGGTCCAATTAACCCTGAGAAATTCTGGCGCAATGGGGGTGACTATACCCTGCGCCATCTGGGCATCACGGCTTATCCAGTAGCCGGCGTTTTGCACCTGCCTGACAGCCATTATTTGATTGTTGCTGCGGGTGCTACTGCTGAATAGCTGGAAGATAGCCCCGGTAGCCGCGGCAGCGATGATGCCGGTAATAGCAAAAGCAATCATTAGCTCCACGAAGGTGAATCCCTTTTGATTTATGTGTATTGATCTTAGTCCAGGAAGTCTCATCGTTCTGCCTTATAATCCTCTAGGGTAATCAATTCCTTCCCCAAACGTTTAATAATCAATTTTGTTCTCTGCAGGCCATTCTCGCTTGCGGCGGGCTGACCAGTCTCACTATCCCAGGGTACTCCTTGTATAGTTGTTACCTGGATAGCGTTGCGATCAACACTCCAAATCTCATAACTGGTCGGGATATCACTAATCTTTAAATAGGTTACTTCCCAGTCTGGACTGGTTGCCGCGGTATAGGGTTGGTTTTTTATATATTCCATCTGTCTCCTGGCCAGACTTTCGGCAGTGGTCTGCTCATCGGCAATAACGACAGTCTTAGAAGCTGTACTCAGGGCAGTGAAAAAGGCAACAGCGATAATGCCCACCAGAGCCATGGCGATTACCACTTCGATCAGACTGAACCCCTTTTCGCTCCTCATTATCTTCAAACTCCTACAGATTTACCTGGCCGTAGACGGAGTACATCGCCGAAATCAGCGCCAGGGCGATAAAAGCAATCACAAGGCCCATGATTATGGTCATGGCCGGCTGGATGAGTCCCACAGCCGAACTGGTCTTATCATCGGCTTCAACCTCAAAGTTCTCGGCAACAGTGGTCAGGGTATCGTCCAGGTGGCCGCTCTCCTCACCTACCTTGACCATCTGCACCATCAGCGGCAGGAATACCTTTCTCTGTGACATAGGTTTGGACAGACCTTCACCCCGGATCAGTTCTTGCTGTACCTCGGTCAGGTTTTTTTCTACCACCTTATTGTTACTGGCGTGAATGGCCATCGCCATGATTTCCGGCAGGGGTAGGCCAACCCTAAATAGCAGAGACATCGTCCGGCAACACCGGGAGAGCTCAGTGAGCTGGTTGATGCGGCCGACTACTGGCATTCTGAGTAACAGTTCATGCCACTGGTATTGACCCGCCGGGGTCCGAATGTATAGATAGGCCACGACGACGATGGCGATCAGCCCCAGCAACAGATAGAGCCCGTATTGCGTGAGCCAGGTGGTGATGCTCATTAGCAGTTTGGTGGCAAAGGGTGGCTCAGCGCCAAAAGCAGAATACAGAGGTTCGAAAGCGGGGAACACGAAGGTAACCATCAGCGCCACCACTACTACGGCAACGATAGCAACGATAATGGGATAAGTCAGAGCGCCCTTGATTTTCTTTTCGGTGAGAGTCCCTTTCTCGATATGTTCGGCCATCTGGCGCAGTACCAGTTCCAGGTTACCGCTCTGCTCGCCGGCGGCGACGGCCCGGTGGTACATCTGGGAAAAGGCACGGGGGTGCTGGCTCAGGGCGGTTGAGAACGAGGCACCGCCTCTGATATCGGAGGCCACTTCCCCGACCATCCGTTTCAGGGACTGGTTATCAAGCTGGCCCTGCAGCAAGTCCAAGGCGGTGACGATATCCGTACCGGATTCCAGTAACAGGGCGAGCTGACGGGAGAACATCATTATTTCCCTCGGTTGTATGCGGTGGAAGCGGGCTAGCAGCTTTTCCATATTGAAAAATTGGGCGACTGATTTCAGGCTGACAACCTGATAGCCGCCATAGCTCAGCAGGTTACCGGCCGCCTCTTCATTGGTCGCCGAAATCTTACCCTTGACCAGCTTCCGGTCAGCGGTATAAGCCACGTAACTATAGTCCATATACCACCCCTCAAAAGTTCTATTCTGGAGAATAAGTGCTGCGCAATACCTCGGACGGTGTGGTGATACCCATCTTGACCTTGCGCATGCCGTCATTCATCATTGATATGGTGCCCTCTTTGAAAGCCTGTGCTCGAATATCACTGCTACTGGCTTGATTGGAAATTAGCATCTTCAAGGAATCGGTCATGACCAGGATTTCGAAGACACCCGTGCGGCCTATGTAGCCGGTGTAATTGCACGATTTACAGCCGGTACCATGTAGGAATTCCGTTCGTTTTTCGCCCATTTCTTTTTCATAGGCTACCCTCTCGAGCAGGGGGGTTTCCATAGGATGGCTGCAGTCGGGGCAAACGCGCCGTACCATTCGCTGTGCCACTACCCCAATGATCGCCGAAGCAATCAGGAATGGCTCCACACCCAGGTCGAGTAGCCGGAACAGTACGCCGACGGTGTCGTTGGCATGGATGGAAGATAGCATCAGGTGCCCGGTCAGAGCCGCCTGCACGGCGATGTTAGCCGTCTCGGCGTCGCGTATTTCGCCGACCAGGATGACATCGGGGTCGAGGCGGAGGATAGACCTAAGGCCGCCGGCGAAGGTAATACCAGCCTGGGTGTTGACCTGTATCTGGTTGATATCTTTAAACCGGTACTCAGCCGGGTCCTCGATGGTAATGATGTTTCTGCCCATGGTATCCAGGGAGTTGAGAGAAGCGTATAGAGTAGTCGTCTTGCCGGCGCCGGTGGGGCCGCTGACGAGCAGCATTCCGTACGGTACCTTCAGCAAACCTTCGTATTTTGCCTGGCTATCGGGCAGCAGGCCGAGTTCAGCCAGACCCAGGGTCGCCATGGACTTGTCCAGGAGTCGCAGCACTGACATTTCGCCGTTCACGGTGGGGGCGGTGGCGACACGGATATCTATCCGGCGTCCCTTGGCTGTGGTGGAAAACTGACCGTCCTGAGGATGGTGATGATCAGCGATGTTCATTTCGGCCAGGATCTTGATCCGGGAAATAATGGCCCGGTGTATATCCATGGGCAAGGACATCATGTCCTGAAGGATTCCGTCGAGACGATAGCGTATCCGCAGACGGTCCTCTTCCGGTTCGATATGTATGTCAGAGGCGCGCGCTTTGACGGCCTCTTCGATGATCAGGTCCAGAGCTTGCACCAGAGGAGCGTCAACGGCCGCGCTGACCGCCAGTCTCTCATCCGTGGCTTCAGCCGGGATGGAAATCCGTGAAATCTGCCTCTCGATTTCGCCATAAGCCTTATAATTGAAATCGATGGCCTCTCTTATCTCTTTAGAGGGGGCGGCTACCGGCTTGATTCTCATGCGGCTTTGAGCAGAGAAGGCTTCCAGGGCAAAAATATCAGTCGGGTCGGCCATGGCCACTTCTAGCGTGTTGCCTGATATCGTCAGCGGAATAGCGCTATATCTCCGGGCGATCACTTCGGGAATTAGCTGTAACGCCTCCGGCTGCGGTGTCTGTTTTCCGAGTTTGATCTGGCGTTTGACCAGTTCGGCCGGTTTTTCTGTCGCCTCGGCCGGTTTCTCTTCGGTTAGTGGTTCCGGGACTATGTCATGGCCCAACTCCAGGACCTTGATACGCTGCTGCTCGGCAAAGCGCGCCGCTTCCTTACTGAGTTGCGGTACGGCGATGATTACCTTGTGTTCGATTCCGGCATCGTAGGCTTTTGTATCAAATAGGGAGATTTGCTCCAGGCTGACTTCCTGTTCGCTGCTTAGAAAATCGATACCCAGCCGGTGGCCGACCTGCCCGTTTTCAATGTGAGCTAATATATCGAAGGTATACTGTACCCCTGACCGACCCTGCACCCGGGCGTTCTCTTCAACCTTGTAACCCAAACCGGTAAGCGAATCGAGTAGTTGGGACTTGGTCTCGAATTGTATGGGTTCACTGGCTTTGGACGGGTATTTAGGCTTGTCTGCCAGGGCAGTCACGATACTCTCACCATCGACCACCTGTATCCGTTGTTTACGGGCAAACTCCCTGGCTTCGGCAGTGGTCCCGGCGAGGGTGACCAGGATACGGTCATTGATACCACAATCGTAAGCCTTATTTGCCAGATTGAAAACATCATTTAAACCGGTGGACTTTTCATCACTGGTCGTGATGTCTATGGCCACGGTATAGTTAATGAAACCATCATCTCTCTGGGCCAGGAGATCGAAGGTGTGCTCGATTCCTGACTTACCGCGGACTTTGTGACCCTTGATTATTTCGTAGCCGTGCCGGCTAAGGTAATCCTTAATCTGGGTCTTGATTTCGGGGCTGGTCTCTACCTGAGGCACTCGACGCTCCTCTTTTGTCCTCATAACTACAGTGTAAGTTGCTGCTTGGTCAAAGTCAACTTACCTGCTAGTGGTCTGGTCTCGTTCTGATTTCTCCCGCACTGAAGCGGCTTGCTTACTGGTTCTCCTTTATAGATATCCAACCATGTCGTATTGCCAGGACTACGGCGTGTGCCCGGTCATTGGCGCTCAGTTTGCGGAGAATGGCGCTGACATGGTTCTTGATGGTCTGCTCACTTATGTTCAGTATATGAGCGATCTGCTTGTTGGTATTGCCATCGGCGATATGGGTCAGAATCTGAGTTTCCCGGTGGGTGAGAGGGGCAACGACAGCCTCCATGCCCTTCCCCAC
>JAQTRN010000263.1 GCA_028711795.1 Dehalococcoidales bacterium
TCCTCTTCACCTTTCGTGCCGTTAACCGCCTCGTTCAACTTCTGAATGTCCCGGATGATTATCGATGTCTCCGGAAATACTATCTTCCGGTCTTTCTCGATCTGGACCGCTGTATCTAACCGCTCCAGCTCGATCTTTAGAAGGCGCCCCAAGATCTCCTTGGATTGAGACAAATCAGGCGCCTCGTCCGCGCATTTAGGCCTAGCCATTAAGCGCCCTCCCTCTCCTCACGCGAGCCCCTTGCCAATTGACATGCCGGAACAAGGGGTGCATGAGCGCATGGCAGTCGTCGCAGAGCAGCATGATATTAGATGTAGTAGACTAGACTTAATCTGACATTCCGTGTAAATTAGAGAGAATAGAGAAAGGAGAATGTCAGATGACCACAGAAGAGAAAGTTATAAAGAACAAGCTAGGGCTTCTCAAGCTATCCAAAACATTAGGGAGTGTCTCTCAGGCATGCAAGGTGATGGGCTACTCCCGGGACAGCTTCTACCGATTCAAAGAGCTTTACGATCAGGGCGGTGAACTTGCCCTCCAGGAAATAAGCCGCAAGAAGCCTTGCCCCAAGAACAGGGTGGAGGGGCATATCGAAAAGGCGGTCACTGAGCTTGCCTTTGAGAGACCGGCCTACGGCCAACTCCGGGTCTCTAACGAGCTGAAGAAAAAGGGGGTTTTCGTCTCTCCTGGCGGGGTGAGATCTATTTGGCTTCGCCATGATCTGGAAACCTTCGGTAAACGGTTAAAGGCTCTGGAAGCCAGAGCAGCCCAAGACAACCTGATATACACCGAGGATCAACTCCGGGCATTGGAGAAAGCCAAGACTGAGAAAGAGGCCCACGGCGAGATCGAGAGCCTGCATCCCGGTTATCTCGGCGCCCAGGATACCTACTACGTCGGTACGCTCAAGGGTGTGGGCCGTATCTACCAGCAGACCTTCATCGACACCTACGCCAAGGTAGCCTTCGTCAAGCTCTACGATCGCAAGAATGCCTTGGTAGCGGCCGATATGCTTAACGACCGAGTCCTTCCCTGGTACGAAGAGAACGGGGTACGCCTGCTGCGTATACTGACGGACCGGGGTACTGAGTATTGTGGCAACCGGGAGCACCATGAATATGAGCTCTACCTGGCCATCGAGGATATTGACCACTCCAAGACCAAAGCCCGCTCTCCCCAGACCAATGGCATCTGCGAGCGCTTCCACCGAACAATTCAGGACGAGTTCTACGCCACAGCCTTCAGAAAGAAGATATACCACAGTATAGAAGAGATACAGGAGGATGCTGATAGATGGATTGAGGAGTACAATAAGGAACGAACCCATTCAGGAAAATATTGCTTCGGCAAGACACCCTGGCAGACCTTCCTGGACAGTAAAAGCTTGGCAGATGCCAAAATGCTGGATAGGATTCAACCTGTCGCTAGTCCTGATGTCAGGGAGGTCGCTACTGTCAGATGAAGTCCTGGCTATTACAGATAACGATCCAGAAACGATAGTCTCCCAATGACTCCTGCTTTACTTGGCTCGCTCACGATCAACTCCTCAATACAGATTATGCCATCCTTCATACTTTTTAAAACGGCTCACCGCATGGACGGTAATACTGACAACTGAGTTCAGCACCTCGGTTGCGGACTCCTTGGATATCCCGCTGCTTGTGGCTATCGATTTCACGGACGGATATTCATTCCCCCATTCCTCTGGGATAGTCTTCTCTGCCATTATTTCGATCTGCTCAAATCCCGCTTCCTTTATAGCCTCCAAGTAGCTCTCCTTCAGAACCGCCCCGGCAACACAGCCGATGTAAAGGAGGTTCTCACGGATGTTTCGGGGAAGCTCTCTCAACAGCACAATATCCACATCCATTTTGGGTAAATACATATGCAGGATCAACCCGTAATAAGTATTGTCATAGGGCACGCCATCGTACATGATTTCCTCACAATGGCTTTGGGTGTAAGGCAGAACGTTGGTTACTCTCAGAAACGCTTTGCCTCCACTTGCTGTCCCAGACTCTGGCGTTCAGATTTACTATGAGATTGTCATTGAGGCTCACCATGATCCGTGACAGATCTCCGGTTTCAGGATCAAGGATAACCATTTCTCTAAAATCTTTGCCTACTTCCTAGCCAGCGCAGTGGTGATGTGCTTTGTCACCTCGGCTTTGCTTGGCACCTTGCCGGAGACCACCAGTTTGTCGTTGATCACCAAACCCGGCGTCATCAAGATGGGGTATTGCATGATCTTCTTCATATCACTGACTTTTTCCACCTTGATGTCGAGCCCCATTTCTTTTATCACCTCCGCCACAGTTTCCTCCAGCTTATGACATTTTGCGCAACCCGGTCCCAGAATCTTGATGTTCATCTCCTTTTACCTCCTCATGATACGATAAGTCCGAAAACTATCCCGCAGATGGTGGCCATCACTGTTACCAGCGATACATAAGTCAACATCTTCTTAGTCCCCATGATATTGCGCAGCACCAGCATGGCCGGCAAGC
>JAQTRN010000264.1 GCA_028711795.1 Dehalococcoidales bacterium
ATTCGCGGATGAAGTTAAACCGGGTGAGCCGGGATCGGGGAGAAAAGGCGAAGTGGGACCGGTGGATATCACTACTACCGGGACGCCGGCTGACTGCTCGCAGCAGATGTTAATGCGGGTGTTAGACATCAATTTGATGTCCTGTATGTATACCTGTATGGCCGTTGCCCCTTTCATGAAGAAGCAGAAATCAGGTAAAATCGTGACCGTTTCATCCGGCGCTGGTCTGATGGCCAGCGGGACATATCACCCCTATGGGACAGCCAAAGCGGCCATTATTTACTATACTCGCGCTTTAGCCCAGGAACTCGGTCCCTATAACATTAATGTCAACTGTATCGCCCCCGGTATAATTCGTACCGGCAGAATGGGAGACAGGAGTCAGCTATCTGATCGAATACCGCTACGCCGCGAGGGCACAATCGAAGACTGTGCCAGGGTGGTGGAGTTTTTGGTCACCGACCTGTCTGATTACGTGACCGGAAAGACCATTACCATCGACGGTGGACTTTGCGACCAAAGGTAATACATTAGGAGAGAGGAGAAGATATGGGAAATAAATGGGAGCTAATTCACATCTCGGTAATAGTAAGGGACATAGAGAAGGCGATCAAGTACTATGAATCCCTGGGCATCGGGCCGTTTGAGGGTGCCGGTGGTGGTAGCGGCGTGGTCAGGGCGGAAAGGACTGTACGCGGCAAACCAGCCCCTGATGTCAAAAACATAGAGAAGATGGCGCAGTTGGGGCCGATCAAGCTGGCGCTTGTCCAACCGGTTGCGGGGAACTCGCTCCAGAAGGAATGGCTGGAAAAGTACGGCGCGGAAGGCATCGATCACATCGCGTTCCGTGTTGAGAATCTTCAAGAAGAGACGGACAAGCTAATCAAAAAGGGATTTAAGGTTGTCCAGAGTCTAAAGGTTGGTGATGGTGGGCTAAACTTCTTCGATACCGATAAGGTTGGTGGCTTCATGATTGAGTTGAACCAGACCCCAACCAAACGGCCGTAGCATCCATAATCGCCGGGAAGGCTCTTACCGGGCTTTCCCGGCACTGTTCTATAGATTTCTAAAAGTGTGGCCTAGTTGCTGCCGGTCTGCTAATCTGAGCCAGTAATGTATGACTGCCCCAGTCACTATTGGCGGGGTCAATTTGTGGAGATTAAGACTGTTGGTGGGTGGTGTGGTATAATATCTCTGGTCGGTCCTTCCGGCTAAATTTACATCTGACTGCTTAGGATGATCATTTTCCATGGATATTGATTGGCTGGATTTCTGGCGAGAACTCGTCATCGCTAATTCTCATACTGTGGATAGCGGGCTGGTCCACAGGTATGTCAGTCACGCACGCAAGAGGAGTGAGCGGCCGGACCCACTTCTTGGCTTCGTTTTGCAGGGTATGGATAACCAGACTACCATTGTGGATATAGGCGCCGGGACTGGGCGCTGGGCTATACCTCTGGCCAGGGTAGGTAGAGAGGTCACTGCCGTTGAGCCCTCAGGGGCCATGGCGGACATACTTCGGGGTAACCTCGCCTCTGCCGGAGTCGGCAATGTCACGATAATACCTTGTTCCTGGGAAGAGGCCATTGTCCGGCCCCATGATATCGTTGTTTGTTCTCATGCGATGTATGCCAGCCCCGACTTCGGCGCTTTCGTCCGTAAGATGGAGCAATGTGCCAGGAAGACCTGTTACCTGGCTATCCGGCTGCCAGCGGTTGATGGTATCCTCGGCGAACTATCCCTGGCTATCTATGGACATCGCCATGATAGTCCCAATGCCATCATCGCTTATAATGCTCTCTATACTATGGGAATTTATGCCAACGCGCTGGTCGAAAATAATATTTACCGGTGGACAAATACTACCCTGGAAGAGGCTTTTGACCGGGCCAAGCGGCATCTCCATCTCGAGTCGTCCGATGCCCACGATACTCTGATTCGTGATACGCTCGCGCGACGCTTACGATTGGTCGACAATACCTATATCTGGCCTGACGGTATGCGCTCTGTCCTCCTCTGGTGGGACCCGGCGACCGGTTGAAGGCGAGTCGGTCATCGTTGGCGTCTATCCTGAAATCTACCGGCAGGTAGGAGAACCTTAGATTATAACAGTGAATATTACAGTTGCTGATATCAGGCGGGCTATAATGGGCGGTGGTGACGTGTCCAGTTTTGCCCCTTTCTGGCGCCAGGCATTGGGGAATCCCCCGGTACCCGTTGCTCCTTCATTAGAGATGGCAGTGCCATTGCCATCGCCGACTGCCCTGCTGGAACAAATCGATGGGCAACTGGCAAACACTCTCACCGTCGCTGGACAAGAAGAGAATGTTAGTCTACCATCCCGGGTAAAAACCAGCATCACTCTTGTTGCCGTAGCCCCTTATGGACGGAACATTGGCCGATACCTGGCGCAGATTATTGATGAAGTCCGACCGGATATTATTACCATAGATATCGGGCCCATGGAGTTAAGCGCCGGCATGCTTTATGCCTTCAGCCTGCCCGG
>JAQTRN010000265.1 GCA_028711795.1 Dehalococcoidales bacterium
ACGGCAGCAAGCAGGGAGTGGTTAAGGCAGAAGAGGCAGAGCTTCTGCATAATGTTTTCGAATTCGCAGCAAGACCGGTAAGAGAAATCATGGTGACCCGTACTGACGTAGTCGCCGCCGAAGAAGGCACCAGCCTGGCTGATTTTCTGAACATGTACACGGAATCACCAAAGTCCCGTTTCCCGGTCTATCAGGATAGTATGAACAACGTTATCGGCGTAATTGCCATTAAAGACGTGCTTATGGCTTTATCAAAGGAGAGCCTCAGCAGGGAGAGTCCCATTGATGAGCTTGTCCGTCCTGCCTATTTTGCCCCTGAATCAAAGCGGATTGGCGAGCTTTTCGCCGAGATGAGGGACCAAAACCAGCATATGACGATAGTAATTGATGAATATGGCGGAACGGCTGGCATAGTTACCCTGAGCCGGCTGCTGGAGGAACTTGTTGGCCCGGTAAGCGATGAGCTGGCGGAGGCCCCCAAGGAATACGAAACTATAAATGAGAATACATTCCAGGTAGACGGCGCCATGCGCATTGATGAGGCGAACGAGCAGCTAGAGCTTGGAATACCTGAAGGCGAGTACGAGACGCTAGCCGGATTTGTGCTCCACCGTTTAGGACATATCCCAAAACAGGGAGAGCAGCTAAGGTATCGAGACCTTAAAATAGTAGTTACCCAGATGCGAAGCAAAAAAATAGAGGAGGTCCTGATAACCAGGGAACATGCAGCGAGTACGGATTAGATTTGGGCGTAGGGAGGAACTGAAATATATCTCCCATCTTGACATGATACGATTGTGGCAGAGGGCACTTCACCGTGCCGGTATACCGCTCGCCTACTCGGAGGGATTCGTCCCTCACCCCCGGATATCCCTGGCGGCACCGCTAGCTCTGGGCGTGACGAGTGAAGCTGAACTTATGGATATCTATTGTACGCGCACAATCTCGCCCCACTGGCTGATGGCAGGGCTAAAAACACAGATACCCCGGGGGATTGAAGTATTTCAAACGTCCCCAGTCTCACCTCTCGTCCCTTCCCTGCAGTCTTTAATGCGCTTTGCCGAGTACAGCGTTGAGATAGAGTCCAGGAAACCCCGGCAGGAAGTCGAGGCTGACCTGAGTAAATTACTGGGACTGAAGCAGCTGTTATGGCAACACCAGAGGGACACGGGTACGCGCAGCTATGACCTCAGAAGCCTGATTGGCAACCTCTGGCTCATTGACTACCAGGATGGAAGGCTTAAGCTCGGCATGAGGCTCCGCTGTGACGGCACCGGTTCCGGAAGACCCGAGCAGGTTACTGCCGCCCTTGGCTTCACCAGCCACCCCACCTCGATACATCGTACCAGGCTTATTTTAGCCGCCAGGTAACCCTGGTATTAATGCATGTGCACGCCAACAAGACTCCCCGCTGTGCTCAGAACGAAAATGAAAGGGTTCTGTGCATGTGGTAGATTTATATTTAATAATGAACCTATCCCCCGCATCAAGTACGGGGCAAGCTCTGCCCTTCCCTTAATCAAGAAGGGTGAGTGAGTTAGAGGAGGGCTTTGCCCTCCTCTAAAACTCCTCCCCTCGCCTAATAGGCAAGGGGTCGGGGGTGAGGTCAATATTGGTGCTAAACTTGCCTTAGCATACTTCAACCAAGTGCAAACAGAACCAATGAAAGCCTTAATATACAAATAGATAACGGCTATTATATAAGTATAAATGATGCTGGGGTTCAGACATGAAAATTAGCCTCGACCCCGTAAGACAGGAAAAAGCTCGAAAATACGCCTCCGCCAGAAGGCGGCTTGGGGCTATCGGCACTACGATAGACCTGGCGCTTCTATTCTTACTGCTTTGCAGCGGCATCTCGGTAAGAGTGAGAGACATGATTGCCCTGCCGGTCATCCCGGCGGCAGTGCTCTATTTTGCTATTCTTCTAATAGTCTATAGTATCCTGTCCCTGCCGCTCGGCTACTACCAGGGTTACATCCTGCCGCACCGGTACGGGCTTTCCACACAGAGCCTCCGCAACTGGGTAAGCGATGAGCTAAAAAGTACGCTGCTCAGTCTCGGACTCGGCGCCGTAGTAGTCGCTGTTCTATACCTGTTTCTCACCATGTTTCCATCTATATGGTGGCTGTTTAGCTGGGCGGGAGCGCTTATTTTCACAGTCTTGATGGCAAACCTGGCACCGGTATTAATAATCCCGTTGTTCCTTAAAATGAGACCACTGGAAGATACTGCGCTCAAATCCAGACTCGAGAAGCTTGCCCGCCGTTCCGGTATCAGGGTCGCCGGCGTTTACGTAATCGAGTTCAGCGCCAGGGGCACCACCGCCAACGCTGCCCTGATGGGACTGGGCAATACCCGCCGCATCGTCCTCAGCGATACCCTGCTGAGGCAGTACCCTCCAACGGAAATCGAGGTAATTACTGCCCATGAAATCGGTCACCAGGTCAACAGCGATACCTGCCGGCTTCTGGTTATGCAATCAGTGGCAATGCTAATA
>JAQTRN010000022.1 GCA_028711795.1 Dehalococcoidales bacterium
CCCGTCCGGTTGATGACCAGGTCGCCAAAGGCGGCGTCCCTGGCGACCATCAATTCGTAACCTTCGGCACCGGCCAGGGCGCTCCACTGGAAAATAGGCTTTGTTTCGATGTTTTTGGCGGCTGCTCCCGGGGTCTTGAGACTCGGGGCGGTGGCACCAGTGCCCAGGCTGGTAGTGAACGTCCGGGTGGCCGACCACGGGGTCAGTAGCGGCTCCGTGGCCCTCACCCGCCAGTAATAGGTCGTTGCCGAGCGGAGTTGTGCCGATAGACGTACGATACTGACGTTAGTGCTGCCCTTGAAGGGCAGGCTCAGGAAGTCGCTATCGTAGTCAAGCTGCCACTCATAATCGGTAGCACTGCCGGCTGCTTCCCAGGCCAGGTTTACATTTCTGGGGTCGATACCAGGTGCCTGGTCGGCTGGAGAAATCAAGCTTACCGAATTTGATAAGCTATCGACCATGGTCACAAGCTGGTTATGGGTGGTGTCAATCGACCATAGCTTTGAGCCGAAGTACCATAGCCCGGACAGAGTGGCGCCGCTATCCAGGCCGGCAACTATAGTCTCAAATACTGGCTCTGTGGAGTCCCACGGATTAAGGCATCGCTCCATGCCACCTTCGTTATCGATGACGCTGGCGGGCTGGCTATTGGCGGCGTACAGGATACCGCCGCTGGACATCGCCAGTTGGACAATACGACTGGCCGTTGCCTGGTTTCGGGGAAGAGTGGCATCTATACCCTGCCAGCTACTGCTCTGACCGATCACCAGACTATATATGTTGTCATCCGGCGCATCGCTGGCGGCGTAGACGGTGTTATTGCTGGCGGACCTGGCATCGAAGGCGACGCTAATATTGCCGGTGAACGGCGCTACTGTAGCGGCTGCCGGCAATGCGCTGAACGAAGCCCCGTTATTGCTGGAATAGAATACCCAGCCGGCGGTATTGCCAACCAAAATGGCTGTCTGGCCGGGTGAAATTGCTATCGAGTTGAGCGAGTTCGTTCCCACCACCGCTGGCGGCAGATAAGTCAGGCCGCTATCGGTACTCCGGTAGATCAGTCCCCGGTTGCCGAGGGCATCGAAGCTGCCCATCAGTAGAGTGTCACTACTGACTACCGCTAGCACGTCGATATTGAAAGGCGTTCCCGTGGCCGGGTCGGTCGCCGGGTGGGGTGGGCTGAAGCTTTGGCCATTGTCGGTCGACTGCCAGGTGACCGGCTGGCCGTGGCTCAGCCCGGCGATATACACTACCTGATTTCCCGGACCATACTGCGGCGGCAGTCTCACTTTGGAGATCTGGTCAACATCGGCCAGGGCGCCGGATAAGACCCTTTCCCATCTCGCCCCGGTACCGCGCCACAGACTGTGTTTACCACTGCCGAAGGTGAGCAGGAAAAGGGTGCCGTCCTGGCGGTAGTCAGGTGACGGCGCCAGGTCCAGAATAGTGCCGATGGTCGTATCAATCAGACTGGTCTGGTTCCAGGTGTTCCCGCCATCATTGGAGCGGGAAAAAGCGCTTTCACTGCCGCTGGTGACGGCGCAGGCGCGTCCGCTGACAGCCAAATCTGCGGGCATGAGGACATACGTCTGGCCACTCCCCGTCGGTTCTTTGACGCTGGTTGCCCAGTGACTACCGCCATCGGTGCTGCGATAGACCTGGTTGCTACTGGCGGTACCGGCTAACAATCTGGCTGTCACCGTCTCGCCGGTAACGGCCAGGCTGATAACGCTGGCGTCCAAACCAAGATCGTGAGCGCTGTCGCCTACTCGGTAGACGTCACCGCCGCTGCCGGCCACGCCGAGGAATACTTCACCGGTGACCGCGAAATCATTCGGGAAACAGATATGCGAGGCGGCGGTGATGGCGAAAGGGGCGGTATCACCTGACAGCAGTTCCACACCGCCGGCCCAATCGCCGGCGGTACCGTGGTTGCTGATAAGACTGGCGTTAGTTTCATCGGTGACCAACGCCAGAATCTCATGATTGGCGGCGAAATCGGGTGGACTGGCGATAGCATAGACATCACAGTTGCCTGCTTCCAGGTCAGTCCACTGTGCGCCGGCTGCGGCTTCCGGCAGGTAGTAGACGCCGCCAAACTGGCCGGTATCGGTATCGGCGGTGCCGAAAAATATCTGGGGTTGACCGGCGGCATCGTAGCCAACATCCAGGCAGGTGACCGTTTCATTATCATCGAGGACCGGGAAAGTCGTCTCCTCGACAATACTGAAGCTGGCACCGGCATTGCCGGACTTGAATATGTGGTTACCATCGGTCAGGTAGATGGTACTGGCGCTCAAATCGGAGCCGACAATGTCCCGGACCTGTCCGGTGAATTGTCCGGTGCTCATCCAGGTATCGCCGCCGTCTGTGGACTTGAACAGTGTGGAATCGGCTCCAGTAGCACTGACGCCGGCGTAAAGGGTGCCATCCAGGGCCATTATCGGGTGCCGGACATCCGAACCACTGGCCAGCACCCAGCCGCCTGGCTGACCCTGGGCAGGGATACTGACGGGTGACCAGTTGACTTCACCTGCGGCGACGGCGGAAGCAGGGGCAAAAAACAGGCCGAACAGGCCAAGTAGCAGTACGGGGACAGCCAGCTTGAGCCTTGTCATATCTGGCGCAACTTTACTCTCCCCATAGGGAAAAGTCAAACCCGCCAGCCTTGATTTTCACCGTTACAGTGGGATCGTAATTTGGTGAACTATCCCCTTGACTCCTGTGATTATTCTCACCTTCAAATTGAGTGTAATCCATCCACTGGCCTTTTCTTTAACAAAGGAAGGGGAGAGTAGTTAAAACAGACAACAGTGCCAGTCTATAGAGTTTCGGCGACTACAACCATGAGTCAATCAGAAGGCCTTCAATAACGGTTTAATTTGACGCAATATGTCCCTATACGCTCGCTTTCTGTCCGGATAGTCCTCAGTTGAGCTATTGACAAGCGCCATCAAGAAGTGGTTTAATGAGCGTTAGCAGTCGAGGGTCGGGACTGCTAATCGGAGGTAACCGTGCTAAATACCAGAAGAGAGACTATCCTCAAGTCCATTGTCAGGCAGTACATTGCCAAGGCAACCCCGGTGTCATCGCAGAGTATTATCGAGGACAACCGGCTGGGGGTAAGCTCGGCTACCATTCGTAACGAGATGGCCTACCTGGAAGAGGAAAACTACATCACCCGGCCACACTCCTCGGCCGGCGGCATACCGCTGGACAAGGGCTATCGCCATTATGTGGACACGCTAGAAGAGACTGCGCTCCCGATGGTGGATCAGCGCCTGGTGGCCCATCTTTTCCACCAGGTAGAGAGAGAACTGGAGGAGTGGCTGAATCTGGCCGCTACCCTCATTGCTCAGCTCGCACAGAATATAGCGGTGATTACTCCTCCCAAACCCCCGGCCTACCAGTTCAAACATCTGGAACTAATCGCGCTGCACCACTCCCTGGTATTGATCGTCCTCGTTCTGCGAGGCGCCAGGGCAAGGGAGCAGTTAATCACCTTCCCGGAAGCCATACCTCAGTGGGACTTGGCCACGGTGGCGAACAGGTTGAATAGTGAGTACGCTGATATGACCAGCCCACAGATTGCTGCCCGTAATGCCCAACTTTCCCCGGCGGAACAGCAGATAACTGAATGCGTCCTGAAGATGATGCGGGCAGAGGATAACCAGCAGTACCAAGACCCTTATCTGGATGGCATGCACTTTATACTCAACCAACCCGAGTTTGCCCAGAGTCGCCGGCTGCTGGCGCTGATGGAACTGGTGGAGCAGCGGAAACTGCTACAGCATATCATGCCTGCCGAACTACCTTTCCGCCAGGTTAGAGTGGTTATCGGCCGGGAGAACAAAGCCGAGGCTGTCCAGGAATATAGTGTGGTTATCAGCCAATACGGCCTGCCGCATGAGGCCATCGGCACTATCAGCGTCGTCGGCCCGACTCGAATGCCCTACGAGCGTACTATCTCCACAGTAGACTACCTGTCCCTGGTGCTGAGCCGTCTGGTAGCCGAGGTATACGGCCGGTAATTGCCCGGCGAATAGATGGGGGCAGCGCCAAAATCAGAAAAGTTATGGACAGTCCATGTTAAGTGCGATAACATTGATTTAGAAGCGGAGGAAAACAGATAGATGCTGGAGAATCCAGAGCGGGATGAGACGGCCGAAGCCATGCCTGCAGCCACCGAAATTGATATCGACTCGCTAAGCAAGGCACTGGCCACAGAAAAGGAAAAGGCAGCGACTTACCTGGCCAACTGGCAGCGCGCCCAGGCAGATTTTACCAATTATAAACGGCGTACTGAGCAGGAGTGCCAGGAAACCAGCCGGTTCGCCAATACCACCCTTTTACTCAGCATATTACCCGCCCTGGATGACTTCGAGCGGGCGCTGGGCTATGTCCCACCGGACATCGCCGAACAACCCTGGGTAGACGGCATCAGGCTCATCGTACGTAAGCTTCAGACCAGTCTGGAGGCCCAGGGGCTTTCGCCGATCAAGGCGTTAGGGGAACCATTTGACCCCAGGCTACACGAGGCCGCAGCGCAGGGGGAAGGCGAAGAGGGTATGGTTGTGGGAGAGCTGAAGAAAGGCTATAAACTGTTTGACCGAGTTATTCGACCGACTACGGTCGTGGTAGGTAATGGTGCGGCAGTAGAAAAGAAAGAGGAAGGTTGAGTATGGCAAAAGTTATTGGAATAGATCTCGGAACTACCAAGAGTGTCGTGGCGGTGGTGGAGGGCGGTGAGCCCGTAGTCATTACTGGCTCGGAAGGAATCCGCGCCACCCCATCGGTGGTGGCGGTAAGTAAAACGGGCGAACGCCTGGTGGGTCTGATTGCCAAACGGCAGTCGATAGTCAACCCGGAGAACACCGTCTATAGCATAAAACGCTTTATGGGCCGCAAGTGGGGCGAGCCGGCCGGCCGAGAACTGCCGGTGGAAGAGGACGCCCGCCGTAAGACCTATAAGGTCACCAAAGGATCGAACAACGAGGTCCGTATACTGATGGGCGGTAAAGAATATAGCCCTGAGGAGATCTCGGCCATGATACTCCAGAAACTGAAGACCGATGCTGAGTCTTACCTGGGTGAGAAAGTCGATGAAGCGGTGATCACTGTGCCCGCCTATTTCAATGATAGCCAGCGGCAGGCGACCAAAGACGCCGGCGCTATCGCCGGCCTTAAAGTGCTCCGGATAATCAATGAGCCGACAGCCGCCGCGCTGGCTTACGGGCTGGACAAAAAGAAGAAAGAGGAAATCATCGCCGTTTACGACCTTGGCGGCGGCACCTTCGATATCTCCATACTCGAAATCGGAGGATTTGAGACTGGCGAAGGTACCATCCAGGTCCTATCCACCGCGGGTGATACCCACCTGGGCGGGGACGATTTCGACCAGAGAATTATGGACTGGCTGTGTGACGAGTTTAAGAAAGACCAGGGTATCGACCTGAGACAGGATAGAATGGCGCTGCAGCGACTGAAAGAGGCGGCGGAGAAAGCCAAGATCGAGCTTTCCACCGTCATGCAGACCGATATCAGTTTGCCCTTCATCACTGCCGATGCCAGCGGCCCTAAACACCTTAACATAAACCTTACCCGGTCCAAACTGGAGCAACTGGTAATGGACCTGGTGGACAAGACCTTTGATCCCTGTCGCCAGGCACTGACCGATGCCAAGAAGGCCGCCAACAAACTCGAACTCAATGAGATACTACTGGTGGGCAGTGAAACCCGGATGCCGCTGGTACAGGAAAAAGTAAAGCAGTTCTTCGGCAAGGAGCCAAGCCGTGGTGTCAATCCGGAAGAGGTCGTCGCCATTGGCGCCGCCGTTCAGGGAGCTGTACTTAAGGGCGAGGTCAAAGAGGTCCTGCTACTGGACGTTACCCCGCTCACTCTGGGCATTGAGACTCTCGGCGGCGTGGCTACGCCCCTGATTCCGCGCAATACCACTATTCCCACCTCCAAGAGCCAGGTTTTCAGCACCGCGGCTGATAGCCAGACCAGCGTCGAGATCCATGTCCTCCAGGGGGAGAGACCAATGGCGACAGACAACCGGACACTCGGCCGTTTTATGCTGGATGGTATCTTGCCCGCGCCACGGGGCCTACCCCAGATTGAGGTGACTTTTGATATCGATGCTAACGGAATCCTCAATGTCCGGGCACAGGACAAAGGCACCGGCCGGGAGCAGAAGATAACTATTACCGCCTCCAGCGGATTGAACAAAGAGGAAATAGAGCGCATGCGTCGGGAAGCCGAATCGCACGCCGCCGAGGACACCAGGCGCCGCGAGGAAGTAGAGGCCCGTAACAACGCTGACACGCTAGCTTACAGCGCCGAAAAAACACTGCGCGAGCAGAAAGACAAGATTCCGGCAGAACTGAACCGTGAAGTGGAGGGCAAGGTCTCAGCTTTACGCTCTGCACTCCAGGGTACAGACATAAATGCCATCCGCCAGGCAACCCAGGAAGTCTCAGAGGCGATGCAGAAGATAGGCGCGTCTGTTTACCAACAGCAGCAAGGGCAGCAACAGCCGCCACCACCACCTCCACCGGGTGGCCAGCCGCCTCCGGGCAAAGAGGATGAAGGTACCGTAGAAGGTGAATTTCGCGAAGTTTAAGTGTAAAATATAGTGATGCGAAAATCCCTCCCGCCACCGGCGACACGTATCGAACACAGTGTCCGGGAGGGGGTAGTACGTAAACTAATAAGTAGACCTTTATGTCAACGAAACGCGATTACTATGAAGTCCTCGGCGTCGGCAGAAATGCCACCGATGAGGAAATAAAGAAGGCTTTCCGGAGTCTGGCTTTTAAATACCACCCGGATCACAATAACGGGGACGGCGCCGAGGGTAAGTTCAAAGAAATAAACGAGGCTTATCAGGTGCTCTCGGACCCGGACAAACGGACCGCCTATGACCGCTTCGGCCATAACGGAGGAGAGGCTGTCTTTGGCCGTGGTTTTGAGGGGTTTGATTTCGGCGGCTTTGGTGATATCTTTGACGCCTTCTTCGGTGACGCCACCACCGGCGCCCGCCAGGCGCCCCAACGGGGCCCGGACCTCAACTATCGTGTCGCCGTCACTTTTGAGGAAGCGGTTTTTGGCTGCGAGAAAGAACTGAATATCTCCCGCACCGAGAACTGCTCGATATGCCACGGTATGCGTAGCCGGCCGGGCAGCCAACCGGTACGGTGCCCCAACTGCAACGGTACCGGCCAGGTGCAGCGGGTCCATCAGAGCTTGTTCGGTCGCTTCGCTACCAGCACGCCCTGCTCACAGTGCCAGGGGGAGGGCAGGATCATCAAAGACCCCTGCCCGCAGTGCCGCGGTACCGGTAAGGAGAAGCAACAACGCCACATCATGGTCAAAATACCCGCCGGTGTTGATGATAGCACCCAGATACGTATTACCGCTGAGGGCGAGGCCGGCATCAGGGGCGGTCCGCCCGGTGATCTGTATACAACCCTATCGGTAGCGCCACACCAGTTCTTTACCAGGGAAGGCAACCATATTCTGTACCAGCTACCGATCAACTTCGCTCAGGCGGCACTCGGCGCCGAGGTGGAAGTCCCCACACTCGAAGGTAAAGTCAAAATTAAAATCCAGCCCGGCTGCCAGACAGGTAAAGTCTACCAGCTAAAGAATAAAGGCATCCCCCACCTTAACCGGAACGGGCGGGGCGATCAGTTAGTGACGCTGTTGGTAGTCACTCCGGAGAAGCTAACCAAGGAACAACGCCAGTTGTTCGAGCGGCTAGCGGACAGTCTGGAACCGCCGCCAGGCTAAACAGGGAAGACAAGCCCCGGCAATGTCAGCCGGGTTGAGAGGCACGGGAGACGGGAATGCCTCAGGAGCGCCGGCGGTACCGGAACAGCGAGGATAATCTCCATTTCCGGCCGGCCAGTTCGTGTTTACCCCTGGTACCGAGTAGTTCGGCTATTGTCTGACGCGGGTCGGCGTTTTCATACAGGATATGATAAATCTTTTCGGTAATCGGCATCCCCAACCCGAGTTGTTTTGCCAGATTCCAGACAGCAACAGTAGTGGATACCCCTTCGGCAACGCCGGTCATTGTTTTCGTTATCTCTTCCAGCGAACGCCCCTTAGTCAGTTCGAATCCTAAATAGTGGTTACGGCTCAGCGGGCTGGCACAGGTGGCAATCAGGTCACCCAGACCAGCCAGTCCCGAAAGTGTCAGGGGACTCGCTCCCATGGCCACACCGAGAGCCGCCATCTCCGTCAGGCCACGGGTAATAAAGGCCGCCTTAGCATTATCACCCAAGTTCAGCCCATCGACCATGCCGGCGCCCAGCGCCACGATATTCTTCAGGGCTCCCCCCAGCTCGACCCCGATGACATCGGTATTGGTATAAATCGAGAAATTAGGGGTCGATAGCAGGTTCTGCGCCTTGACAGCTACGGCTTCATCAACCGCGGCTACTACTGAAGCGGCTGGCAAATCGTTGAGGATCTCCCGGGCCAAGTTAGGTCCGGACAGAACACAGATATTCGGGTGGAAGTGGGGGTCAATCTCCTCAGCGATAACCTGAGACATGCGCTGGTTAGTACCGATCTCCAGTCCCTTGGCAGCACTGATTATCAGGGTTGGCTTTCGCAGGTAGTCCCTGACCAACCGGATATTCTGCCGCATGGTCTGGGAGGGCACTACCAGAATGACCGCCCCCGCGTTGGCCAGGGCTTCACTCATGGAACTGGTGACGGTTAACTTATCAGGGAAACTAACCCGGGGAAGTCTTTCGGGGAAGGATCTACCCCGGCGCAGGGTAGCAGCTTCTCGCTCGGTCCGCGCCCATAACCTCACCTCCACCCCTTTACGAGCGAGGACGACTCCCAGGGTTACTCCCCAACTGGTGGTGCCGATGACAGCAATCCTGGGCATTACTACTCTATACTCTTTGTGGCGGGTTCTTCTACCTTTTGAGCTTTTTCGCCAAGCCGGCGCTCCCGGCCGGTGACCAATCGCCGGATATTATCCCGGTGCATGACGATAATGATGATTGCCCCGATCAGGGCATAGGCCAGGTATTCGACGGGAAAGCCATTCATGATAGTCAGTGGTACCAGTATGGCATAGGCGCCGACCGCGCCGGCAATAGAACCCAGTGAGGCATAGCGAGTGAGGCCGGCCCCAATGAATAGAATCTCACCGCCAAAGAGGGCCGCCACCGGGCACAGGGCAACCAGACCACCCATGAAGGTAGCCACGCCCCGGCCACCTTTGAACTTGAGGAAGATGGACCAGTTGTGACCGGCGATGGCCGCCAGGGCCGCCAGACACTGAGCCACCAGGCCGCCAAAGGCCAAATTACCGATGATCAGGTAACCCTTACCTACTATCAGTCCGGCAAAGACCACCGCCAGTACGCCCTTAAGCACATCCAGGCCAGCCACCAGCACCGCTGCTTTCTTACCCACAGTTCGGAGCACATTGGTGGCCCCGATCTTACCACTGCCATATTGCCGGATATCCACTTTACGGCTCCGTCTGCTTATCAGCAGGCCGAAAGGGATGGAACCCAGAATGTAACCAATCAGTATTACACTTATGAACTCAA
>JAQTRN010000023.1 GCA_028711795.1 Dehalococcoidales bacterium
TAAAGCGTTTGTTGCGGTGGATGAAGCCGGCACTGAGGCCGCGGCCGCGACTGGCGTGATTGTGGGAACAACTTCAGCACCACCGGAACCGGTGACGGTTACCCTGGACCGGCCCTTCGTGTTCCTGATCCGCGATATTCAAACTGGCGCTATCCTGTTCACCGGGCGCGTGATGAATCCCGGTCAGTAAGTAACGCCAGGGGACAATGGAGCCGTATTTACTGAAGGTCTTCGGTGACCTGGGGGAAGAGGCGCTGGTACGCCTCGGCGTACTTGATATTTTTCTTCTCGGAGTTACGTGCCGCCTGCACGCCGCGGTTCAGGGCTACCCGGGTGTAATACTCCCACAGGTATTCCTGCGCCGCCATCACCTCGAATGCTTGCCGCTTCTTGTCCCATACCGGTGTGATGTCGAGTAACACTTGGGGTTTCCAGTTACACTGTTCGGTCTGGTGTGGCTCAAACAGGAAGACAGGTGGCGCGCCGAGCACCGTCCCGCCGGGTTTATGCCCGTGCGCCTGTGCCACGATCCGGGCTTCCTGAGCGACCCGCGTCGCCAGTGGGTGGTCGAAGTTGTAGGGGTCTTCCAGTGAGTGGGTAAGGACAAACGCCGGCTGAAGGGAGCGGTAGATGTCGACCAACCGGTCCAGGTTAGCTGCCGTGAAATTCATCGGGTAGTCACCGCAGTCGAAGAATTCTATCTCTCCACCCAGCGTAGCTGCGGCCGTTAGAGCCTCTTCTCGCCGCAGTGCTTTGACCCGCTCCAGGGTCATGCCGCCTTCTCTCCAGAGTTTGGCTGACTCACCTCGTTCGCCAAAGGAGAGACACACAATTTTAATCTGCCATCCCCGGCTAGCATAGAGGGCAATCGCTCCGCCGGCGCGCCAGACGAAATCCCCTGAGTGTGCGCTCACCACCAGTGCTGTCTTGTTTTGGCCTGCTGTCATCGTTATCCCCACATTCAAAATATTCTCTTGCTATCAGGCAATTTATTGCGTTGTTCCGGAAAATCGCGGTGCGTTGCTGATTATTCTACGAGAGAAGTTGGATTCTTGACTATCATGGTCCGGATGTCGCTTTCGGAGAAGCCGTTGGCCAACAACTTCTCCGTGAAGAGTGCCAGGCCTTCATCGGGGAAAACGGCGGTTGCCTGTCCCAGGTCAGTCGTCAGGACTATATGCCCTACCCCGACCGCCCGGATTTGTTCAATCACGGTATCCCAGGAGACCTTGCCGGTCGCCGGTGTGGTATAGCAGTGCTCCATGAAAGCGCCAGATTTAAGCAATTCCTTTTGTTCCTCAATAGAATAGAATGTGGAGGGGAAATCAACATGGGTGACGATGATACGCCTTACCTTGCGCTCCTTCGCCACTTTTACCAGGGCGAAAGCCTCGGCCTTGGAGATATGACTGGTAGCCAGGATCATATTGAACCGGGCAATGATATCGAGTACGTCAAAAACCTCTTTCTTTAATTTGCCATTTTCCAGGAGGTAGATGGTTGGAGAAAGAATGCCCTCGGCCTTCATCTGCTGCTGGATCTTCGCCCAGTAGGGGAGTTTGTCGGCAGGACTTTGTGCTAGGCTTTCTTGTTCGTGTTCGGAGTCTACCGTGGGAAACCAGACCAGCTTAGCTCCCGATCGCCCGGCCATCTCCACGGCCATGGGGTTGATACCCCCCACCGCGCTGTTTAATGTGATAGTGCCGATAGCGGCACAGCCAGGATACATTTTCTGGACTATCTGGGCTCGCTCGGCTGTGCAAAAATAGTGTGATTTTATGGCGTAACCCTTCATTCCCGAAGCTACGATCCGTTGCGCCATCTCGATATCATCCATTTTGCGCGGTAGTACATCGGGCGCCGAATGTACATGCAAATCATACGCGTCTTTCAATAGAGCATTCAATTCTGTATGCCTCCATTCTTGGTTAATACTGAACTATTTTAATTATTGTTGTCATATCTCTGCTCAGTGTCAAGTTGAATATATGCCGTTCCGAAATGACATTAAGTATGACTAGATGGAAGTTTATGGTGTTCCATTCCGTTTTAGTATGGTATACAATATCGGCATAGTAGGACAGGGTTAGCTATAATGACGAAAGCAGAAAGGAGATGTGAGAAACAGGGAAAAGATCTATTGTCATTTGGACCGGATAGTGAGGCCGTGGGTTGGTTTGGGTTTTGTAACGGACGTAAATATATTTAAAAGGGGAGGATTTCAATGGCTGCTAAAGGTAAGTTAGTACTGCCCCGGGTAGCACAGATTGCCCTGATTGTAAAGAATATGGAAAAAACAGCATCGTATCTCTCTTCCAGCCTGGGTATAGGTCCTTTTCAATTCTCAGAGCGCGTCGGACCGGCAACCGTCGATGGGAAACCGACTCAAGCCAGAAGAAAACTAGGCATAATCGAACTGAAAGATATCCAGCTTGAATTGATTGAAGGTCCAGATAAGGGCACTCCTTACTACGATTTCATTTATGCTCGCGGCGAGGGCTGGCAACACATACGCTTCGAAACGTTTGAATCGGCTGATGATCTTGATAGGTGGATAGACCACCTTAAAGGGCATGGCTGGAAAGTCAAGTATGCCGGAGAGTATGGCGGCGGTCGCTTCGCGTACCTGGAGAGCGACCAGGCCAAGGGCTGTATTCTTGAGTTTTCCGCGGTAGTCAAGAAGTAACTGTCCTAATAGAATGAATTCATACTCTTATATCCGGGACACCAGGGATACAGAGTGATATTAGGGCGTTGCAGGCATGGCGGGCGCTACTGATACGGTAGTGGTGGGTTGCCATGCCTGCGCGGCATAAGGTGTGTCTGTGTCCCGGAGGTCTTCTATCCATTGCCGAGTTGAGGAGTGAGTATGCAGCAAGTTACCGATAATGTTTACGTTGAAACTGGCTTCCGTGGCTGTAATCCTGGCTTCTTGGTCACCCGGGAAGGAGTAGTGATGATTGATACCCCGCAAATGCCAGTGGATGCCATTAAATGGCGGAATGAAATTGCTAAGCATGGCATAGTGCGCTACCTGATAAATACCGAACCCCACATGGACCACTTCACCGGCAACCACTTCTTTGGCGGTACGGTTGTAGCCCACGAAGGGACCCGGGAGGCGATCCTGGCGTCTTCTATCGAACAGGTGCGGGAGCGGGTCAAACAGGCGTCAGCAGAGAGTCTACCCCTGATGGCCGGGTTCAATTTTCGGCCGCCAACCATCACCCTTTCCCAGCGACTCACCCTCTACGTGGGCAATCATACTGTCCAGTTAATCCACATGCCGGGGCACAGTCCCTACCAGGTTGCCGTCTATATTCCTGAAGAAAAGGTGGTATTTACTTCGGATAACATGTTTTGTCGTGTTCAGGCATGGCTTCACCAGGCACTCCCGGACGAGTGGCTGAACTCGTTAAAACTATTGCAGCAACTACCGGCGGACATACTGGTTCCCGGACACGGCAGTGTCTGTGATCGGAGTTATATCCCGGAGATGAGTGCTTTCATTCAGGCCTGGATCGACGCTGTCACGGCCGCTATCGATCAGGGAATGAGCCTGGAAGAGGCCCAGGATAAAGTGTCCCTTCTCGACCGGTATCCTATGGAAGCCGGGAGTGAGTCCAGAGCACATGAGGTACAGCGCATGAATGTAGCGCGCCTCTATCAGGTGCTGAAAAGATAGTTGCGGTACAGGAGTGAGTGACCTAAGACGGAATGAACCAAGTTACACTCCACCTGACTTGGGCCGTTCGCCTAGTGTTAATTCGACTTCGGTCTCTTTTTCGCCGCTGCAGAAAACGATCTTGACTTTATCACCCACTTCATGCCGCCACAGCAGCCGGATCAGGTCGGCTGTTGACTCCACGTTCTGGCCGGTAAACCGGACAATGGTACTGTTCGGCTGGATTCCAGCGAGGTCAGTCGGGCTTTGCGGGTCGATATGTGTCACCAGTGCTCCAACGCATAATGGCCTTGAGACCCGTTTCGCCGTCGTCGGAGTAAGGTCTTCCAGCGTAACACCCAGGTATGGATGGTGGGATTTACCGTACTTCACCAGGTCTTCGAAGACATGGCGGGCGGTGGCGACGTTGATGGCGTAACTGACATTCTGAGCCTCGGTGACAGTCGTGCTGTTGATACCGATGACCTCACCGGTCATATTGACCAGTGGACCACCGCTGTTGCCATGATTGATGGCCGCGCTTGTCTGGATGACGTCATAGTAGGCTATGCCCTCGGTTGAGAAAGAACGGTTCAGGTTACTCACTATGCCCGCGGTGACCGTGGCGCCCCCTTCCAGGGGGGACATGCCCAGCGCGTGCCCTGCGGCGACCACCCAGTCTCCCACGTTGATATTCTCCGGGGCGCCGAACTGCGCTGCCGGTAAACCGTGTTCCTCGATCTTCACTACGGCGAGGTCGATCAGATCGTCCGACCAGACCCCGGTAGCTTGATAGGTGTTCTTGTCCTGCAGGATGATCTCGATGCTCTTGGCTCCGGCAACTACGTGTTTATTGGTTAATATGTAACCATCAGAGCGGAGGATGACCCCGGAACCAGCCCCGGCGACCGGCCCGGTTTCCGCATAAACGAAGACGACACTGGGCAGAATCTTGTTCACGATGCTGGCGAGCGAAGGCAGAGCCCCCGTTCCGCCGGTGGGCGCTGACTGGGACGACGGGTTACTCGCGCCGGTACAACCACCAATCAATGATAAGACTATCACCGAACACAGGAGAGTCAGGATACCAAAAACTCTGGGCTTATTATTCATTGTTTTTCACCCGGCGTTTAATTCAACAACACCCTTTCCTTGACGGGGAGAATATCTGCCCATCGTTTTCAGTATACACATAAATTGGCTACCAGCAAAACATTCGTCGGGTGCCGACGTATGGCAATTAGATGCACGAGGTGATAGAATTCTGACAACATAAAACCGGCAAATTAGCCTTAGGGATTTTACAGCGAATCACATTGAAGAGGAGCAGCTATGAGAAAGAATCTAACTAAAGTAAAGATACTGGAAGGGAAAATCACCTACGGTGTTTTTGTCCCGCTCTTAAGTCCAACTATAGTCGAGATGATTGGCCATATTGGTTTTGATTTTGTTCTTCTGGATGGGGAGCACAGCCCCCTGGCCGCGGAGAGTTGTGAAGCTATGGTGCGGGCTGCCGAGTGCGTGAATATCACACCGCTTATCCGTGTGGCTGAAAATGTCCGCCAGAATATACTCCGCTACCTGGACATAGGTGCTCTGGGAGTGCAGATGCCGATGATCAATAGTCAAACCGAAGCCCAGTCGGTGATTGACGCGGTTAAGTATCCTCCATATGGCAAAAGGGGCCTGGCCGGCGTCCGCGCCGCCAACTACGGGCTTAAAGGCTCGCTGGGCGACTATGTGGCTGAGGCGAACCGGGAAACGATGATCATTATCCAGATAGAGACGATGCTGGCGGTGGACAACTTGAAAGAGATTTTGGCCACTCCGGGGCCTGATGTTATCTTCATCGGGCCAACTGACCTCTCTTCGGCTATGGGCTATCCCGGCCAGGTAAATCATCCTGAGGTACAGAAGATGATCGAATACATTGTCAAGGAGATCCGCGCCGCTGGTAAAGCTGCCGGTACCGTTGCTTACGATCTGCCCACTCTGAGAAAGTGCAAAGAGCGTGGATTTCAGTACATCGTCTACAGCGTGGGGCCGATGCTGGTCCGGGCTGGTCGAGAATACCTGGAGGTGGCCAGGGGAGAATAGCTTTATTCGACCACGTAATGCCTGGTGCGGAATAAATTAAGGGCTGTCACAGAAATATGACTTGGTATGCAGTTTACTCAGCTCCAGCTAGCCCGGAGGTTACCCAGTTTGGCTTTATCATCCTGGCTGTTATACTGGCATACCTTATCGGCTCCTTTCCTTCGGCATACCTGATGGGCCGTTTCCGGGAAGGTATTGATATCCGCCGGGTGGGTAGTCGCAATATGGGAGCGATGAATGTCTTCTATGAAATTGGCTTCATCGAGGGGCTGATAGTTTTGGCACTGGATATCGGCAAAGGCGCGGGCGCGGTTGCCCTGGCCCGTTATTTGGGAGTATCTGAGGTCTTTCAGCTAACCGCCGGTGTGGTCGTCATCTTCGGGCATATGTTCCCGCCATTTCTGGGCTTCCGGGGTGGCCGGGGAGGAGCGACCAGTATCGGTGTTCTGGCCTATGTGATGCCGTGGGGTATCCCCTTTTACCTGGCGACGTTCGGCCTGCTGCTATTGATCAGTCGATACGCCACCCTCAGTTATGGTATTGCTTTGGTCTCCTTTCTCTTTGTGGGCTGGCTATTCTACCATAAGGTAGAGTTTGTCATTCTAACAGCGGTACTGCTGTTGATCCTCGGCGCCGGCTACATTCCCCGGCTGTTGGAGATGAGAGCCAAAGCCGGAGACTGGCGTCGTGTCTTCTTCCGCAAGAGCACTAAAGAAAGGCTCTGATTACTGAGATATACTCGACTCCAACTTCTTTCCATTAGGAAGGGACGGCGAGAACATAGTCAGTCAGGATTTGTTGGCTGATGGCTGTATGAGTTCGAACATAACGCCGCCGGTCCGATCGCTATCCAGATAAGCAAAGCCGCTGCCATCCGGCCGGGTGAAACTCTGGATGACGTTCAGACCTGCTTCCTCAGCATTTTTCTTTCCTTCCGCCAGGCTCTCTACAGTAAAACCGATGTGGTGCAGACCTTCCCCTTTCTCTTTGAGAAAGTCCTCATGGACGGTCTTGCCATCGATGAGCTCGATAAGTTCGATCTGGATTGGCCCCATATTAAAGAAGGCTCTTTTACCACGGTAGCCGGCCGTTTTCCCGTAGTAAGTGGCCGTGGGAAAACTTACCTCCCTGATTTCAAAAGGACCGAAGCCGAATACATTTTTGTAGAATTGAAGTGTCTCATCGATGCTCTTGACGACGATACCGATCTGGCAAAACTGGGAAGGCTCCACGATTTGATCTGTCTGTTTAGCGTTCACTCTTCTTTACACTCTCCTTTCTATTTTGTCCGGCGATACCATTGCTGTTATGCTGTATCAGAATCGCCTGTATATCAAATTTCACCCGTATACTAACACCGGCCTTGGTCTTTGGCAATCCAACTCCTTCCCGGTGTGAGCAGGGTTCTTCTGGTGAAAGCCGTGCGATGTTATGATAAGCTAATATTTACGTGCGATGTTATGATAAGCTAATATTTAGATGACTGCATCGGGTTAGAACGCGAAAGGAGGCAAGATGAGCAAGGCTTTCTGGAAAGGCGCCATCACTTTCGGTATGGTGGTCATTCCGGTAAGAATGTATACCGCCACCGAAGACAAGGTCCTGAGGACACATTATCTTCACAAAAAGTGTTTCTCCAAACCAAAGCAGACCTGGTATTGTCCGGTAGATGAAGAGTACTTCACCGCCGAAGATCTCGTCCGGGCCTACGAATATTCTGAGGGACAATACGTGACTCTGGACGACAGCGATTTTAAAAAGGTACCGGTGGCGACAACCCATGCCATTCACATTCTTGGTTTCGTGGAATCTCAGGAAATCGACTTGACCTACTACCGGAACAGCTATTATCTGGAGCCGGAAGAGCTGGGTGTCAGACCGTTCCGCTTGCTTGCCGAGACTCTGCGGAAAACAAAACGCCTGGGACTGGCTAAAGTCGCCTTTCAGAGACGGGAGCACCTGTGCTGTCTCCGACCTCTGGATGGTTTAATAGCACTCCATACGATGTACTATCACGATGAGATACTTCCCTGGCGTGAACTAGTTCCGCCTGAGCAAGAAATCACCCCGGAAGAAGCCGAAATGGCGAACACTCTGGTCACGGCCATGGCCATGAAGTTCACCCCGGAGGAATATCAGGACGAATACCGCCAGGCGTTACAGCGGATCATTGAGGCTAAGGTCAAGGGCGAAGAGGTCAAAGTCCCCAGGACGCCCAAGATAGCTGTCCCGGACCTGATGTCGGCACTCAAAGCCAGCATCGAAACGGCCAAACGGGAGTCAGAGGCCAAAGAAAAGCTGCGCGTGTGGACTGCCCGCGAAAGGAGTCGGCAACCGGAAAAGCGATAGGCAGTCAGTAATGATTACTCAATGACCTGGTCGGAATTATGCTTGAGGATTATGCTCAAAAACGGCGGTTCAATCGTACGCCCGAACCCCCTCCACGGGATACTCAGGGTGGCGGAGACTCGCTGACATTTGTCGTTCAAAAGCACGCCGCGCGCCGTTTGCATTATGATTTCCGCCTGGAACTCGACGGCGTTCTTAAGTCATGGTCGGTACCTCACGGACCTTCTCTAGACCCTGAAACAAAACGGTTGGCCGTTATGGTCGAAGACCATCCTCTGGAATATGCTTCTTATGAAGGCGTCATCCCTAAAGGCGAATACGGCGCCGGCCAGGTGATTGTCTGGGATACGGGGACCTACATGGCTCAGGCGGACGACAGGGTTATTCTGACTGATCGGACTCAGGCACAAGTACGGCTCCGGGATGGACTAAACAAAGGGAAAATATCGTTTCTTCTCTATGGCCAGAAACTCAAAGGCTCCTGGACTCTGGTCAAGATGAAGTCCCACGATAAGGACTGGTTGCTGATAAAGCACCATGACGAATTCGCCGACCCGGAATATGACATCCTTCAAGATGAACACTCGGTAATATCCGGGCTGAGTATAGAAGACTTGAAGGCCGGTCATCTGCCTGACCCACAAGAATCCAGAGTAATTGACCTTGAAAAAATCCCCGGCAATCGCAAGACCTCTTTCCCATCCTCCGTAACGCCAATGCTGGCCAGTCTGACAGGGAGGCCGTTCTCTGACCCGGATTGGATTTTTGAGCCAAAACTGGATGGCTTCCGCATTCTGGCTTCTGTTAGAGATGGTAATATAACTCTTCTCTCACGCCATCAGGTCGATGTCACCGCTCACTATCCTTTTCTGGCGGCTGAACTGAAACAGCAGTCGGGCCGCGAAATGATAATCGATGGCGAGATCGTTGCTCTGGACAGTTCCGGCCGTCCTTGCTTTCAGTGTCTCCAGCAGTATCTGAAGCACTCAAAACAGGTGGGCAAAGCTGAGACGTCAGTTGCAGTAATCTACTACGTCTTTGACCTACTCTACCTGGATGGCTACGACCTCCGTGATGCTACTCTCCAGCAACGCCGGCGCCTCCTGGAGCAAACGGTAAAGCCTACGGAACATGTCCGGTTGGTGGAACAATTCGAGGGTGATGGGCAGACTATCTTCGATGCCGCCATCGCCAATGGACTCGAAGGTGTCATCGCCAAACACAAGGGTAGTGTCTACCGGTCAGGGGAGCGTTCCCGGGACTGGCTCAAAATCAAATCGGCGCTGAGTGACGAATTCGTTATCGGTGGTTACACGCAGGGTCAGGGTAGCCGTGCCCATACTTTCGGGGCGCTCCTTTTAGGCTATTATGATGATGGGGGTCGTCTGGTCTATGCCGGACATGTTGGCACCGGGTTTGACACTAC